>NZ_JAUBSH010000006.1:0-139350 GCF_036704705.1 Microcoleus sp. K1-B1
GTGTTTTTACATTTTACATAATTCTTGCATATTACTTTTATAAGTATTTCTACTTATTGCATAATTGAGATGCTCCCGTTCGATTTCCTCTTGCGTGAGTATCTTTGCCTGCCCGTGCCGTTCTATCTTCATGCTTGGTGTATACTCGACCCGATGCTCCAAAGTCTTACATACTTACTGCATTGCTGCACCGGTAGGCGGGTATTTCTTAATGCGGCGGTTGAGCGAGAGCGAGGGGAAGGAAAGGGCGATCGCAGTCCAGTTTATTGATATGTTTGGTTAATAATACAAGCGCTGCGGTTGAGGTGAAATGATGCCATTGAGAGCATTGTTTGAAGGTCGAGAGCTATTAGCCCCTCTGATGCCCGATGAAGAATGGCTCAATTTAAAAGCTCAGCGCCCAAAAGTTAGACTGTGCTGTTGTGACTCAACTGGGTACTTACGCACGTCTAAACTCGGCACCAAGCATTTTGTTCACGGCAAAGACAGGATTTGTAATTGGGCACCGGAAACGTGGCAGCACCTATTAGCCAAGACTGAAATTGTTCGAGTCTGTCAGCAATTTGGCTACGACGCAAAAACGGAAGTTTCAGGCTCAGATTGGAGAGCTGATGTTTTAGCCACCAAAACAGACCGGGGAAAGTTAATCAAGCTAGCTTTTGAGGTGCAGTGGAGTCCGCAAACTTTAGAAGAAACTGCTGCAAGGCAAGCCAAATATCAGCGGGATGGCATCCGCTGCTGCTGGCTGTGGAGCAAACTTCCTACATCTCCTGATTTTAGTTGCCAAAACTTACCTATGTTTAAGTTGTGGCTGGAATCAAAGGATACTCTAATGGTTGATGCCTCTACCAGAACCCTGACGCTTTCTGAATTTATGGCAGCTCTGCTGTCAAGGCATTTTAAATTTGCTTCTCATTACCGAGTCCGTCAAATTCAGCAAGTTAAGGTAGTTTTTTTTGCTGTGGTTTGTTGGAGATGTCAACAACAGCACTACCTTTATTACATCCCAAATGCTGGGTATTATTCAGAATGCGGAATAAAACTAGATGAGGGAGCTTTTGGGGCTTTCGACAGCGACTTTTGGCTGTTTAAGCCTGAACTGATCCAAGCAGTCAAAAACTATTTAAAAACAGAGGCAGGTCAAACAATTTGCATGGGAGAGATCAAGAAACGGTACAGTAAAACAGTCAGGCGTTCTTATATGCCGTTTGGATGCAAAAAATGCGATGCCATTTGGGGCGACCATTTCTATTTTGAGGCTATGTCCGAAGCTTGGTACGGTTATATTCCTACTATCGAACATGAGCTGCAAATAAGTTTAAATTTTCCCCTTAATCTGAATTCACGACCTCACTGGTGCTATTCAACAATAGGCAGTTTTTGCGATTGAAGGAGCAATAGCATCAATTTTCGGCTTGGATAAGAAAGGGATTAATTGAGGTCAAATTTCATGCAATGCCCTGAATGCAACTCGACGTACATCCGTAAAAATGGGCAACGACGCGGTAAACACTCATCACATTTGTGTGGCTTGTGGTCGCCAATTCATAGACCGTTATGAACCAGCCTTTAGGCTAGCGAGGCTCTCAGGCGTGAGTGCCTCAAAATGTATGTCAATGGCATGGGGTGGGTATCCAACGGGTGAAGGATGTACACTATACCACTGTGATGTACTGGGTAAAACAGGTGGGGCAAAATCTGCCCGATGGTTACGCTCATCTAGACCACACCGCAGGTCGGTGAACTTGACGAATTGGAAAGCTTTGTCGGCTCAAAAAAAACTTGCATCTGGCTGCCAACAACGGTAGACCATTTCAGGGTAGGGATTCTCGGCTTTGTGTTGGGCGACCGAGCGTGGGGAGACATTCAAAATGGACGAGCGAAATGTTGTTTTGCTTGCGGTACAGCGAAAGCGCTCTCTGTGTCCGAGTTGCGAGCAACCTGTGGTTTCTTTGAAGTTTCGCTTTTGTCCATACTGCGGAAGTTCTTATATTACAAGATGTCTTCTACTTAAAAAAGTTTCTCATCGAGTGAAACCGTTGCTAGGCAAGGATTAAAGCTTGCTTGGCTCCTGGCGATCGACTTTTTCTTGATGTTTGACACTTGCGGATGCCGAATGTGGGATTTAATATTGGTATAACTCTAAAATGATCTTCACAGGGTGCTTATGAGTGAGAAAACTTTAGTTGGTTACTTCGAGAGTTGGTCGGAGATGTACGCTAGTAATCCTGGACAACTCAGCCTAGCAAATCTAGCGCCCTATGTGAACACAGTAATTGTGTCTTTTATAAAGCCAGATTGCAATTACCGTGGTAATTGCAACATTGATGGTACAGGGCTAGAATTCTGGGCAAATAATAATGAAGAAAAGGATGGAACAATATTCAAAGACGCAATCGCTTTGTTGAAGCAACGCAATCCCAACACCAAAGTTCTGGTATCAGTTGGGGGAGCGAGTTACAAAAATTTTGCTCAACTGAATCCCACAGCAATTGCCGATATTGTTAAAGATTTTGGATTTGATGGTGTTGATATTGACTACGAGCCCGATCAGGCTGAGTGTTCATTAGTAGATGGTCGTATTTCCTGTACAACAGATGCAGAGTTTCGCAACATTGTCAACCAAATTCGCCAAGTTCTACCCAGACCCTATTTAGTTACGCTTGCAGCTTGGAGTATTGGTGCTTACGGTGAAGGGCAATGGGTCGATGCCCAACCCAAAGGTGTGACAACAGGATTGATGCTGAATTTACTGCGATCGCCCGAAAGTGAAATGATTGATCAACTTCACATTATGTCTTTTAATGGAGGTTCAACCTACAATCCTCAAGAAGCCTTGGCAGCTTACCAAAACTATTTCAAAGGCAAAGTGGTTATTGGAGTGAAAGTTCCACCCGAAGATTGGGGCGGTCACGTCTATACTTTAGCAAAAGTGCGAGCTCTGGCACAGGCAGTTGTTGAGAATGATGCTGCGGGAATAATGATATGGAGTCTGCAAAGTCAGCCACATAAACCATCAGAAGACAATCCGAATGCTGAAATGATTGCACAAACAATCTGTAAATCTTTTGGATTTGGTAATTGTCAACACCCACTATTTAGCATACCTAATTAATCTTTCAGCAACGTCTATAAACTGGGAAAAACTCATAAGAAATATTCTCTCAGGAGGCAGCAGAGATGGCAACACACAAAATTCAACCAGGCGATAACTTTAAGAAAATTGCTCAACAGTATTATAACGGAGATGGTGCTTTGTGGCCTAATATTCAGGCAGCCAATCCAGGGGTAGACCCCAATAACCTTCCAATAGGTCAAACGATTCATATTCCCGATTCACCCGACCCAAGGAAGCGGAATAGTGGCAATAGTACCCGACTGTAATAGCTCGTGGAGACATATCTGGAGTAAATGCCTAGCCGTTACATGGGTATTTATTGTTTGTTTCAACCTGCGGCTGGCTTTCTAGATAGCTCCGCACCCAAGTGCAACCTCGTGCGATTAGTTCATCATATGATTCAACAGACCACAACTTGGTAGTTCCGTCTTTTACCAAGGTTACCAATTGACGGCCATTTGGGCTAAAACGAACTTTTAGAAGTTTACCTGAATCGACACCTGAATCTACTTTAAATTCTGCTAGTTGCTGACGCTGTAAGTTCCATAAGCGGACATAGCCATCCCCTCCAGCAGTAGCTAGCTGCTGCCCATCTGGACTAAAACTGAGGTCTTGAAGCACACTGATGGGATGAGCTTTGAATTTATCTTCTAGTTTCTTGTTCCGCAAGTTCCACAAATATAAAAATCCTGCATCGTCCCCAGTAGCGAGTAACTGACCATCTGGACTAAAGCTTACACTGCGAACAAAGCTTTGATGTGGAAATTTCACTAACGGCTGAAAATAAGAGTGGGGAATTTTTGTCAATGCCGTAGAATTGGGTAAGCTCCACAAACTGGCGGTCAAGTCGTTACCAACAGTAGCCAGTTGCTCTCTATTCCTACTAAAGCTGATGCCGTTAACACCCTGCTGATCGTGGGAAAATGTTGCCAAAAGCTGACCTTGTAAGTTCCGCAAGTGAGTGGTGAAGTCTTCTTTCCCTGCAACAGCCAATTGCTGTCCATTAGGGCTGAAACTAAGAGTGGTGATTGGAAAAAAGTAGCCTTTAAATTTAGCTACTAATTGTCTATTCTGCAAGTTCCACAAGCAAACGAAACCTTTTTCGTCTCCGGTAGCTAACTCTTGGCTAGTGGGGCTAAAACTAAGGCTATTGATGGCATCACACTTCCCTCCAAATTTTGCTGCCAACCGTCTATCTTGCAAGTTCCACAAACGGACAAAACCTTTTTCGTCTCCGGTGGCCAAGTGCTGTTCATCAGGAGTAAAACCAATGCTTTTAACCGTCTCTTGATGCTCTTTGAATTCAGCAACATACTTATGCTGCAAGTTCCATAAGCGGATAGTACCATCGTTTCCTGTAGTCACCAGGTCAACTCTTGGAGTAGCCTGTCCTTGGCGATTCGGATTAAAAGCAATGCTCCAGACCGCGCCTTGATGACCTTTGAGTTCCGTTTTTGGCTGACGGCTTTGCAAGTTCCACAAGCGGATAGTACCTTGATCGTCTCCAGTAGCGAGTTGCTGTCCATCTGGGCTAAAACTGATGCTCCAGACCGGACTTTCATGTTTTAAATCGTCTATCTGGTGATGAGTTTGCAAGTTCCACACACTGACTGTACAGTCATATCCTGCTGTAGCTAACCTCTGACCATCTGGGCTAAAACTGATACCCCATATGGAGTTTTGACGCCCGCAGATGGAGTTTCGATGTCCGCGTAATTCTGCAACCTGCTGACCCTGCAAGTTCCACAACCGGACTATGCCGTTATCTCCTCCTGTAGCCAATAGCTGACCATTTGGACTAAAGCTGACTCTCCAGACTCCTTTTTGATGCCCTGAGAATTCTTTGATCTGCTGACCCTGCAAGTTCCACAACCGGATAGTGTCGTCATATCCGCCTGTAGCTAATAGCTTTCCATTAGGACTGAAACTAACATTATAAACACTGCCATTATGTCCTGAGAATTCTGCAAGCTGCCGACCCTGCAAGTCCCATAACCTGGCTTTGCCGTCATCGCCTGCGGTAGCCACTTGTTGTCCATTCGGGCTAAAACTGATGCTCCTAACTATACCCTGATGCGCCCGTCCCTGGTGTTCATTATAAAACTCTCTCAATTTATGACCGTGCAAATTCCACAAGATGACTTTGCCATCATCTCCGCCGCTAGCAAAATACTTGCCATCTGGACTAAAACTGACACTAGGGATACTGCCATCATGCCCTTGCAGACGATTAAACTCTTTCGCCTGATAAAGTGCCTTGTGCAGCGTTTCTCTCACTTGGTTTTGTAAGAGATTATCTGGCTTAATTATCTGCAACAGTGGCTGCTTTAGGGACTTTACTGACTGTAAACTACTCAGCAGTGCATCAAACCCTAAATTCGAGCGCAAGTTGGTTTCTGCTGCTTGTCTCAAAGTACGGGTTTGATCTATTTGTGCCTGTCTTTGACCCCTTAAAGAGAAAAACAAACCTCCAAGTAACACAACTATAAAGCCCAATCCAAAACTCCAAACTAAAATAATATTCTGGTATTTTTTTTTAATACTGCACTCCACAAACACGTCCTCTATCTGGTTAAACCAGTTGTCGTCGGATCTCTTAATTTGTTCTAACTGTGGCAGTCGTGGGTCGTCATACCAGAGAAACCCTACAGCCTTTTTATCCCTTTCCCTTTCTTTTTTGCTCCAATTGTTCGCGGCGGTAGTCAGTTGCCGTTGCAAAGGAAGATCAACTTTTAATGGTCTTTCAGATTCCTGTGGCTTAAACCTACTATCTTTTTCCTTCAATCCAAAATATAATATAACATTATCTAAATTTTTCCCTAACCTTATTTTCGCTTTATTAACTCTGGTTATTCTATCTGTATTTTCTTGTCTCTCTTCTAACCAAAACTTTATCTTACTCCATCCCCGGACTAACTCATCATGAGCAGGTTCTACATATTTCCCTTCTGAATCTTTTCCTTCTACTAATAACCGTGCTTTTACAAAACAATCAATAATCTTGTTGACCAACTTATTGGCAGTTTCGGGATAGTCAAGTTCGTCTCTTAATATTCTTCTACGAGCTACTTCACCACCACTAACTGCTACCATCCGCATCATGACATTACGGATAGTTATTTCCATCATTTTTTTATCATTTCCAACAAAATCCAGAACTAAATTATTATATTCCTGGTTCGCTCTTTCTATAAGTGAGCGTCTCACTCCTCCTAACTCTTCGTAATCTTGCTCAGTAATGGAGCGGTCAATTTTATCATTTTGTTTGTGAGCTTTCTCTTGTCTTTTTAAATACTTGAAATAAAGCTCACTCAGCGTGAAAGATAGTAGAGGCAATGCACCAGGTACATTTTCTACTTCACCAATCAGCTTATCTACCAAAGGGTTTTCAGAATCCTTCGATTTAAAATAAATTGCCTTTGCTAATGCAGGTTTCTCGATAACTTCCCGCAATTGCGGGCGATTCATAGGTGACACTATTAATTCGGTTTGATTCCGATCTGATTTGAGGGTGGAGTCAAGAAAATTTTTAAATTGAGGTTCAAAATCTGAACGTAGTGTCAGCACCAAACGTAACTGCTTTGGATGGGAGGCAGTGAGCTGTGTTAAAAGGTTTAAAAAAGTCTCTCGCTCTCGCTCTTCCTGACATAAAGTAAATAATTCTTCGCTCTGGTCAATTACCAACAGAAGTTTAGTCTTTGGATTCCCCTCAATCCAGTTATTAACATTTTTGACATACTCCTGTGGGTCTTTTCGTAGCGTCTCACTAAGTTGGAGAACTTTCTGGCGATATGATTCGTCTTCTTGCTCTAACTGCTCGCAAAATTCTTTCTCTTTTACCTCTGAGTGTTTCTGACAAAGCTCAACCAATTCCTTCAAGTAATCCTTGACAAGAAAAACTCTCACTTTAGGATTGCTGTTTTCCCAAGCTGCAATGATGTTCGGAAGTTGCCTTGGTTCTTCCTGTAGTGTTTTACTGAGAGGATCAATTTTGGCTAGCTCATCTTTGGTTGCGCCATTAGCAATGAATAAGCTAACTTCTGCGAGAGGAATTAAGGGAGATTTACTCGGACGGATGGGAGGTAGAATGAACCAATTTTCTGCGCTTTTCTTTCCCTCCTCATTCTTTTCTGGCTGATTCTGTTTTTTAGTTTCTATTTCTCCTGAGTTTCGTATACTAGGAATTAATCCAGCTTTTACGAGACTTGACTTGCCAGATCCAGAAACACCTAACACTACAGTTAGTGGTTGTTTGGCAACAATTTCGTGCAGCTTTTCTATGAGCGCTTTTCTCCCGAAAAACAAAGCGCTGTGCTTTTCATCAAACGACTCTAACCCTCGATAAGGATTTTGGGATTTATCGAGAGGTGGTGCTGGGGGTAAGTTGAGTGGATGCTTGGGATTGAGGAAGATATACTCACCTCGATCGTGCTTTTTGAGAGGCCACAAGCCTGGGGTTTGCCGTTGGCTATGTCCGTCAGTTTCTAGTTCGATCAAGCGTTGCAACATATAGCTGTAGAGATCGTGAGCAGTTATCACCCCATCTCCAGGTAGTTGGCCATTATTGGCCGGAGGGTAAAGATCTGCTTTCCCTTCTTCTAGGGCTTCTATTAAGGCAGTGGCAAAAGGAGAATGTTCGCTAGTTTGTCTACCCTTTGAGCTGAGTGAAAAAGCATCTTGGGCAGTTTCGTCATAGCTAGCAGAGGTAATTACCTGCCAAGCTGGGTCTTGAATAAAACGTTCGTAATGTTCTTGGTAAATCTCTTCTGGAACAGTTGAAAAGTCTCTGTTAATCGACCAGCGAAAAGCCCCAGCAAAACAGCAGTCTAAAATTCCTAAAAAATGACGGCATTTTAAATTGCTAAGCCAGTCGTGTACATCTATCATTGGCAGATAACTGCTAATATTATCTTTCTGGGCATCTTGGGGAATTAGGAATCCTTGCGGCCCATCTTTTCCTTCTAGAGCTACTCCGTGACCTGCAAAGTAGAATAGCAGACAATCATCGGATGTAACCTCTTGGAAAAGTAATTTCAGCAGATTTTTGAGTTTTTCTTTATTAGCGTCCCGATCCAAAAACAGCTTTACTTCATATTCGTGAGGCTTTTGCTTTAAAATGCCAGCAATTCTTTCCGCATCTTGGACAGCATTTCGCAATACGGGAATACCTTTTGATTCCTGATATTCGTTAATGCCAATGACAATAGCAAGACGGCGAGAAAAATCTGACATGGTTACTCCCTGATATTTATGTTGGCGGGATGTAAAGAGCAAGCGACCCGAAAGATACGCTTAGCGCAACTTTGCCTCAAAAGGAAATGGGTTAATGCTTCTGTAAACGCTCAAACATTGATAAATCAATAGAGGTTGTTGTCGAACTTTGCCTAATTGGGGGAATTCTAAGGAACGGTTTGAGTATGGGGAAGAACAGATGAACTTGGTGTATCCGTCGAAACTCCAGTGGTTTGCTGAGATGGGCTAATAGGAGGAATGTTGTCGCAGAGGTGGCGATCGCTCTCATTAAGGTTAGGGTTCTTTAAATAGTAATCACGCACCCAATTGCAACCGAGTTCCAATAAATCATCTAAATCTAGATTCCAGAGCAAAATTTTGTTACCACCTGCCGCAGTCAACATCTTGCCATCGGGGCTAAAGTTTAGGCTAGCAACCTGATTGCTATATCCTTGGAGTGTACTGAGTTCCTTGCCATCTAAGTTCCAAAGTTTTATCGTGCCACGAACATCCCCTGAAGTCACCATTTTGCCGTCAGGGCTGAAGCTTAGGCTAGAAACATCGGTTCTATGCCCTCGGAATGTTTTAAGTTCCTTGCCATCCTCTATTCTCCAAAGTTTTAATGTATCGTCATAACTTGCCGAAGCCAGCATTTTGCCATCGGGGCTGAATCTGACCATAACGACCGCATCGTTATGCCCTGCGAGTGTTTCGAGTTTCTTGCCGTCCTTAATTCCCCAGAGTTTAATCGTGCCATCACGACTAGCCGAAGCCAATATTTTGCCGTTTGGGCTAAAGCTGACCCCCAATACTTCCCTGCTATGCCCTTTAAGTGTTCTGAGTACCTTTCCCTCCAAACTCCAAAGTTTAATGCTATTGTGAAGAGCGGGTGAAGCTAGTATTTTGCTGTCAGGACTGAAGCTAATGCTATTAAGCGTATAGCTATCTCCCTTAAAGCTTTTCAGTTCCTTGCCATCCTCTATTCTCCAGAGTTTGATTGTACCTTCAACATAGCCCGCAACCAGCATCTTGCCGTCACGGCTAAAGCTAATACTCCAAACCGGATGATTATCATATTTGAACAGTCTGATCTCCTGTCCGTCCCCTATAGTCAAGAGTTTAATCGTGCCATTATTACTTGCCGAAGCTAGTATCTTGCCATCAGGGCTGAAGCAAATGCTGGTACTATCTCCCTCGATCATTCTAGGTTGATTACCTTCCAGGCTCCAGATTGTAACGCTAGGGTAATTACTCCCTGAAGCCAGCATTTTGCCGTCTGGACTAAAGCTAACGCTCCGAAACTCCTCCCGATTTTGCCCCTTGAGCGTTTTGAGTTCTTTTCCGTCTAGGCTCCAGAGTGTAATGGTGTCGTCAAAGTTCGCCGAAGCGAGCATTTTACCATCAGGACTAAAGCTGATTCTCCAGATGGTTTTACTACGGCCTTTGAGCGTTTTGATTTCCTTGCCGTCCAAGCTCCAGAGTTTTATCGCGCCATCATTACCTGCCGAAGCCAGTATTGTACCGTCGGGGCTGAAGCTGACGCTGTTAACTGGACTCCTCCAATCATTATGTGTATTTGCCTTAAGCATTCTGAGTTCCTTGCCATCAAGATTCCAGAGTTTTACCGTGCCATCACTGTTCGCTGAAGCCAGCACTTTACCATCAGGGCTGAAGGCGACGCTATTGATCGCAGCAGTGTATTTGAGCACCCTCAATTCCTTGCCAGCCAGATTCCAGAGTTTTACCGTGCCATCACTGTTCGCTGAAGCCAGCATTTTACCATCAGGACTGAAGCTAACGCTGAAGGCCCAATTGTTGCTCTGCGTCTTAAGCGTCCTAAGTTCCTTGCCATCCAAATTCCAGAGTTTTACCGTGCCGTCGCTACTTGACGAGGCCAGCATAGTACCGTCAGGGCTAAAGCTTACGCTCTGAACCTCCCGACTATGCCCTGGAAGTGTCCGGAGTTCTTTCCCCTCTAGATTCCAAAGTTGAATGGTGCCATCATCACTTCCTGAAGCCAGCATCTTGCCATTGGGACTGAAGTTGATGCTATTGACCACCTTGCCTCGTCCCTGCCATCGATTGCGCTCTGTCACATCATAAATAACCTGATGCAGTGCAGTCATAATCTGGTTGGTAGTATCGGCATCTGGCCCAATGACCCATTTGATGTTTTTTCCTGCTTTTATACCTTCTACTAACGCCTCCAATCTTTGGTTTAAGGCAAAGAATGCTTCTGAAGATGTAGCTAAGCTTCTACTATATGCCTCTTGCGCCCGAGTAAAAGCAAATACCTGCACACCAATAAGAAATGTTGTAACAATGCCAGTCGTGCGAAGGCGATTGTTGCGTCTTCTTTGCAGACTACGCTGGATAAACGCAGCTTCCATTTGGTTAAACCAATTGTCGCTAGATTGCTGAATTTGTTCTAACTGTGGCAGTCGTGGGTCATCATACCAGAGAAAACCACTAGCTTTTTGATTTCCTTCCTTTTCTTGTTTGCTCAACCAATTGTTCGCGGCGGTAGTCAGTTGCCGTTGCAAAGGAAGATTAACTTTTAATGGCTTTTCAGATTCCTGTTGCTTAGCTATACTATTATTTCTCTTCAATCGCCGGGAAGACCTGATATTGGCTATTCTTTCATTCAACAAGCTTTTGATTTTATTAAATTGGCTTATTTTCTCGGTCTTTTCCTGTCTCTCTCCTAACCAGTTTCTAATTTTAGACCACCCTCTGACCAAAGCATCATGGGCAGGTTCTACATAGGGGTTATCTTCCCCATCTTTTCCAGGAATGAGTAGGCGAACTTTACTAAAGCACTGAATTGCCTCTTCTACTTGCGCTTGAATCGCTTCTGGATAATTCAGTTCCGACATTGGCACTCGCCTCCGTGCCAATTCACCGCCACCAAGAGCCACCATTCGCAACATCACATTGCGTACAATTTGCTCGTAAGCTGGGTTTTCATCTACCAACTTCTGATATTCCTGGTCAGCTCGTTGAGTCAGGGATTGAGTGACTCCCCCGATTTTTTTATAATCTTCTTGAGTTATAGCGCGGTCAATTGTAATTCCTTTATCTTTCGCTTCTTTCTGTCGCTTTAAATATTCTAGATAAAGCTCACTCAAAGCAAAAGATAATAATGGTAATGCCCCAGGCATATCCGCCACTTCAGTAATCAAGTCCTCTACTAGCTGATGCGAGTCAAAATACATTACCCGTGCTTCTGCAGGTTTTTCAATCGCTTCCCGCAACTGGCTTCGCGTCATTACAGGCACTGTAAATCGCCCTGTTTGCCAACTATCATTGATAGCGGTGTTATCCAAATGTAGAGTATTTGGAAGTAATTTGACGATAAAATCTCGTAATTGAGGTTCAAAATCAGAGCGAACGGTGATTACTACTCTTAATTGATGGGAATGGGTACTAATAGCATGAGCTAATTGGCTCAAAAACTCCTGGCGTTCTATGTCATTTTTGCAGAGAGTAATCAGTTCTTCACTCTGGTCAATAAACAGCAATACCTTGGAGCCGGGATTGCTACTTGCCCAAACTTTAATACTGTTATTCAGGTTCTTAATCGACTGCGCCAAAGCAGTATTGGGAACTTCGACTTCTGAAAAGTTGGCTTTTTTGAGCGCATTATTCAAGTTCCGAAATGGTGATTCACCTGGACGTATTGGGTCTAAAATAGTCCAAGCTGGTTGATTTTTCCTCAATTCAGGAATTAAACCTGCTCTTACTAGACTAGACTTTCCTGCACCTGAAGCACCCAATACAACAGTAAGGGCTTTATTATTCACAAATTCATATAGCTTATTTACAAGTGCTGTTCTACCAAAAAACCAATGCTGCTGGTCTTCATCAAACGGCTCTAACCCTCGGTAAGGATTTTTCGATTTATCCAACGGGGGTGCATTACGTAAGTTTAAATCATGCCCCGGCGTTAAAAAGATATACTCACCTCGGTCATGATTTCTCAGGTGCCACAAACCGGGAGTCTGACGTTTTCCAATTTTATTGGTTGGGGGTTCAATGCAATCGCGCAAATACGAATAAAGTTCAGTAGCAGTAATGACACCATCTCCTTGAGGCTTACCATCTTTAGCAGGGGGGCTGGTATCTGCCTCACCTTTTAAAGCATCAATCAAAGCCGCCGTAAAGGGAGAGTTATTACCTTTTTCGCCTCTACAATCTCTTAAAGAAAGTTTGTCTAGTGAAGTTTGGTCGTAGCTAGCAGAGGTAATGACCTGCCAAGCTGGTTCTTTGATAAAACGGTAGTAATGTTCAAGATAAATTTCCTCGGGGACCGTATCAAAATCTCTCGTACTCGACCAGCGAAACGCACCCGCAAAACAGCAATCTAAAATCGCGAGAAAATGACGGCAGGATAAAGTTGTAAGCGCGTCATGAACTTGCGACATTGGCAAGTAACTACTACTATTACCATTAATTGCATCTTGAGGAATTAGATAACCTTGTGGGCCATCATCTCCTTCTAATGCGATTCCATGTCCCGCAAAATAAAATAGCAGACATCCATCCGATTTTACGTATTTAGGCAAAGTCTCAGTTAGTAGTTCATTTAGTTTAGCTTGAGTCGCATCCCCATCTAAGAGTAACCAAGTTTGGTAGCCATGCTGTTCTTTCAAGAGCCAATCAATTTTTTCGGCATCATTCACAGCATTTCGTAGCGTAGCAATACCATTTTCGTATTGGTTAATGCCAATAACAACAGCCAAGCGTTGCAAAAATTCAGACATAGTTACCCCCTGATGTGATAGCTTGCTTGATTACAGTGAAAGAGCCTTAATGATTGCCTCTGACAGCCCCTTCAGCCCTTCTGGATGCGTGAAGTAAACCAAGTGGTCGCAAGCAATTTCAAGCACGTTTGGCGAAAGCGCTCGTACCGGCACATTTTTAATACTCTGTACCGTAACAGCAATATCATTGGGTTGCTCAAAAAATGGCAGTGCTACAACTTTGTTAAACAACTTCTGCATTAACCGCTCAATAACAGCAGGTTGTAATTCTGATTTAGCTTGCAATACAGCAGGTACTAGAGATGTATTTCCGGCTACAATTGTGTAGGGAATAGCGGGGTCTGGACTGGTAGCTAAAGACTTCAAAAAGGGTGAATTTGCTTGCATCTGATCCAAAGCTATATCAATGGTTTCAATCGCTCCTACTCCGATACCCAAAAGACTTAGCAACTGACCCATAATTGGTATTGGCCAAGTAATCGTAGATAAACCATTTAAACTAATCGCTAAAGCTGTGGTTGCCCAAGCTTGTACCGTCGGCCAAGGAGAACCGCCATTGGGAGTGCCCAACATTATCAAATGTTGAACAATTTTGTTTCCTCCTTCTCGCTCAATAAACCAACGAGAAACCAGTCCTCCCATTGAATGGGCAACAATGTGCAAAGTTTTGCCATGATTTTCCTTTAAACCCACAGCAGCTAATCTTTGCTTCAAAAGCTGTGCATTTTCTTCAATAGAAGTGTTTAGGTTTTCGTAATCAAAGGTGAGAACTAAATCGTAGAGTTGTGCTAATGAGCGAGAATGACCGTTAACATCAATCTTGGCTGTTTGCACAGATGGTACTAAGCTCAGAGTGTCGCCAATAATGCCATGAATGTAGAGTAAAATTCTCTCAGCTTTCTCAACCTTGGCTTTGACTTGCTCTATATCTGCAATATAGTTAATAGGCGTCTCTGAGCTAACATCAATTGCCGCTAAAATGGGATAAGGAAACTCTAAAGCTAGTTTCTCACTCAGAAGTTTTTGGAAAAAGATTTGAATTGACCCTCCCAAACTACGCCGTCCTTCACTGACAGGTTCGGGTAATCTTTGCAAAATAATTTCTGTTGTACCATCTGGCTTGGTCTTTGCATAACCTAAAGGTAAGAAAAACTCGCCATCATAAGCTAAAGGTAAAAGTTCTTCTTCTTGTCCTAGTGATTGGTCAACCAGTAACTTCAAAGGAGCCTCTGGTGTAACTGCTGATAAATTTTGGACTTCGCTCAACTCTAAGGCACTTAAACCAGGGTCATTTCCTCGACTGGTAGTAAATTGAAAAGGTTGAACATTTTTATCCTCTGTTCGCAGAACTGGGGGCAAAATGTGCTTGCCTAAATTTCGAGTGGATTGAGTGACTGTGGTAAGACGTGCCTTTGCTTGTAAGCTAGGGTGAGACTGCAATTTAACACCCGCTCCTAAAGAAACCGTTTCGCCGCCACCGGGGATAGGAGCGGTGTGCTGGGGTCGCACCGTAGTTATGATAACCTGACTGGTTACCCAATCGTCGTAAAGTTCTTCGTCTTCAGGACGATCGTAAGCATCGCGGGTTTGCACTTGATTCATGAGACGGTTTAGTGTGCTTTTCCGTTTTCCTGCTAAGCCTCGCGTTGAGCGATTCCGAGGTGCATCTAAGGGGTCTTGTGTCAGAAAATTGGCATCAAATTCAGCGGTACTAACAATTAGTTTGTAAATATCCTTAATTTCGGTAATTCCCTGTTCCCAAAGTTCTTTTGATAGGCGAGAGTAAATGACTTTACGTTCTAATGCCCAAGCTTCCTCATCCGGTTTCAGCCAGATTCCGGCAGTTGAAAATAAACCGGTCTTTACGGCATAACGGTCGGTTAAATTAATTACAGTGCAGTAGAGCGATTCGTGGCTAGTATTCTTGAGCTTAATCTGAAATGTTGGTTCTTTCCATTTCCCCTGTTCTTGTTGATATTCCAGGTGGATTTCAGGAGATTCTATCTCCTGACCATTTTGGAAAATCTGCATTCGCACGGCATTGGTAGGAATACGACTGGTTGCCGGACTGGAAAGAGTTGCAATATTCGCCCAACGTGCCATGTGTTCCAAGCGTGCGATCGCAACAGTTGCCGTTTCTGGTGTATAATCCCCAATCGGAGCAACCAAGGGGCGGCTATCCACAGGTTGCACAATTACATATTCTCCATTTCGGGCAAGTAATTGAAATTCGGCTGTCTCTGAAGTGGTTATTTCGCGGACGTACAAGGAAGGTTTTCCATCGGGACTGGCGGTGCGTAATGCTTCCTGTGCTAGTTCTACTCCAGTGGTTTCCCCCGCAATAGAAATCAGTATTGGCGGTAGAGGTAAATGGATAACAACTGCTTTAAAGGTGGTTTCTGAATCTAGGTCAGAAATTCCGCTGATGCTGATTTTACTTAACTGCGGCATTACTTCAGTCACCTGCACTTCTCCTAGAGCAGCCGATAGCTCAGATAACTGTTGTGGAGAACTGTCAAAGGGAAAAAGAGCTAAGGTAGTTGTCTCTGTATCAGCAGGGGGAACTATCCCGTGAATGGCTCCGCCATCAATAACCCAACCGTGATCTGGGTGATAACTTACAGTAAAGTAGGGAGTGGGAAGGCGAGGAGCGATCGCCCCACCAAGAAACGGTTGTTCTATATCTGCTTGTATGGTGGCTTCCAACTGAGGAGATTGTGCTTTTACTTTACTTGTAAGCAGTGCCTGGGTACGTTTGAATAAGTCTCGATAGGTTAAATTGCTATTTGCTTTTTGTAAAGTATCCATTAAAAAGTACGAGAAAGCCCCCCGACGTTTTCCGTCTCCACTGTACTCTTTGGCTTCCTCAATATCTCGGCAAGCAGCTAAAAAGACATATCTTGAGCCCGGTAAATCCCAGCCACTAGGGTTGGAATCGGAACTGCGAGATGTTGATTGTTGTTCGATTTCTACTTTAGAGATTAGGTAACTCTCTATTGGGCGTTTACGTTTGTCTATCGGTGCGCGGCGAGTATCTGAGATGCGAGAGCCAGAGCCAGAATGGCAGCAGTCCATCACAATGGTAATATGTGGATTCTTTGCAGCTACTTCAGCTATTAATTTGGCTACTTCCTTATCTACCAAGTCCCAGCTTTCTGGATTACGGCTATCGTAGCAAACGATGGTTTCATTTAAGCGGTCTGGCTCTAGGTGCCAAAATTCTTGGGGAGCTTCGCTTTGAGAACCATGTCCAGCAAAATAAAACAATGCTACATCTTCGCTTCCAGCTTGGCACAAATGTTGCTGAAAACCATGAATTACTGCCAGACGGGTAGCTTCTTCGTTCAGGAGTTTGTGTATATGTAATTTATCCGCAGGAACAGATCCTGTCAAATATTTTTCGATGGCAGTGATATCGTTAATACATCCTGTCAAAGGGCTTACCGGGTTCCTGTACTCATCAATTCCAACCAGTAGTGCGTAGATGTTACGAGTCATGAGTATTTCCTTCTTGTTGGTGGAAACAATTAATCGGAATATTTTCAGTTTTTAAAATTTGGGAAAAGCTTTAACGTTAATCAGCTTCTCTGCCTATATTTCCGTTGGTGTACAACTTAAAGATTCAACGGATTTATAAGCTTTTTTACCTTGGGTGTTATCAACCAATCAATTCTTCTTTAAGGGACAGTAATATATTTTGCCCAGCTTGTCAATAGTTTGCATGACTTTTTGACTGACGTACCAGGTGTCCATTAAGACTGTCCTAAAAGCTATATAGCGGTTCTTGGGTAGATGAGGTACACAATTCAACTTAAAAAGCTTGACAACACAGGGTTTCGGCGTACTCCATCTTTCTTAGAAAGGCTATACTCGTAGAAGGGGAATTGTCCCCGATGACACACACGTTTCGGCGTACTCCATCTTTCTTAGAAAGGCTATACCCTTGAAGTATACTACCCCTTGCAACATTTATAACAAATGGTCTATTTTGGTTTCCCCCTCCCCATCCGGGTCAGAGATTCGGTAATCTATTACCCAAAAACAGTGAGTATCAGGATTTACGTAGACACATTTAACTAATCCAATACCTCGAATTACTTTATGTTCATTGCCACTATATTGTTGGCAGAGTGAATTCAATATCTTGACCATCGATCATCCCCATAGAGTTCGAGCGATCTTCTTGGCATTTTAGTTGTTCCTTTTTTTTAGTACATTCAATAAAAAAAACCATCTGGGCGGACTCAAACATAAAAAGTTTTGCTTGCCTTTTCTAACTAATTTTAACGAATGAGAAGGCTGTATTTATTAAGGTAGCAGTTTCAGAGTTAGTGGCTAAATTTGTATTTAGCTTTACAATAATAATTATTGTTATGTCACTCAAATATGCTATCTTGGTTGTTTTAGTTTATAACTTGGTCAAAACAAAATTTTCCTTATTGGAGGGTGATTTTAATGGCTGAATTTCTTTTAACCAGATGGGAATCCATCCTTATGTTATCCTCTGCAATAAAAATCAGCTAAGACATATTTGGATATCAATATAAAAACCCAGAAAGTAACCCTAAAGAAATAGCGATAAATAATCAGCTTTTTATTGCAATGTTAATTTTATGCACCATAACTAAAAAATAACTACGACCGAAACTAATATAAAGTAACAACCTCAAATCAGGTACTAGCTTATTGGTTAGTTTTCTACCTGGCCAAAAGTATAGGTTTCTTCTCCAAGTTAGCTACAACCGGGGTTTTGCCGACAAGATACAAGCAAAATATGACATAAGGTAAAGTTTTGCAACAACAACCACGAAGGCGTTGTGCTCGATTGTGATAGTGTAGGCAGCGTTCAAGAAACCCGTCCTGGTGCCGTAAATTGAATGACGGCAGGACGAGGCATTTTCCACTCCGAACGCACGCCCCTGGACGAGCGGAGCTTTGAAGCCATCCTGCACGGCATCAAAACCTGGGTGGCACTTCCCGATGAATAGGAAGAAACCGACCCCTGGTTTCGACATCATTCGGCTACTGAACTGCCACTTGGTTCAAGACGGGGCTAGACAAAATTAGCCCGTTCTGGCGTTGCTTAATCAGGGTATGAAAAAATAACTTTAAAATCCAAAAGCTTTGTGGGTACTGGTTTCTATGACGGGTATATTTAGCGCTTCATACCGTAAATCAGCAACGCCCCCGTTCCTTCGTTGACCGTCATACAGCGCAATCCCATAAATTTGTCTGGTAAGCGTGGTTATGCTTTGTTGCGGCTGCTGTCGGATAATGCTTTGAGACGAAACGAAGTTAGTTAGTTGAGTGTTCGTTATTTTGCCCCAACCAGTAAGACTTTGCGGATTCTTGGCAAGGGACGTGGTACTCAGTCGGAAGTAGTTGACTTGGGGACGGGGACGGTTCAAGCGATCGCCAATTGGCAGGAAGTTAAACCAATTCGAGCCTGAGAAACTGACCCCTTATTCACAGCGCTTGGTTTTTCTAACTAGGACATCGGTTAATCGACGACGGTATTTGCAAGATTGTTGTCCGTCACAGCGAAAATGCTGGTATCAAAAAACAGATATCTCCTCACCGCAACAGACGGGGATGTGCGAAAAGTTCAGAAACTCAGCAGGCACAGAAAGCTTGACACTCTCATGATTTATGTGACAACTGGGGTCGCGACCAACAAGATGTTACCGAAATGCTGGATGGGATGTTTTGAGCGATCGGGGCGGTGTAGAGACGGTCGGCGCAGGACTTGGGCGATTGAGTAGTTCGGCTTTATGGGTTTTCAAACTTTGATAATTTTCGAGAGCGCGTATTAGCTTGTTTTTCTGATTAGGTAAAAATATCACCGTAAGTCCTAGAGAGCCATCGAAACAGAACATTTAGTTTGGCAACGGTTGGATGAATTAGGGATAGTACCAGGAACTTCTTTGTATTTTTCAGGAAAAAGAGTGAGGAAAACACGGGCCTGTAACCGGATTTGCTCTGGCTTGTAAGTGGAGAAGAAACTCTGGGAAATATCAAGTTAAAGAAGCTTGGTTTTTTCTCACAGATTTACGCTCATTGCGAGCAGCGCTCAATGCTTATAAGCAGCGGATGAACCTTGAATAAATGTTCCGAAACTGTAAAAAAGGAGGCTATAATATTGAAGGAATAAACCTCAAAGGCAACCGACTTATTAACATAATTCTGCTCATAACACTTGCGTACAGTTCAGCAATATTTCAAGGCACTGAATTGAAAAAAAAGCAGGTACAAAAATATGTATCTCGTCGCAAAGAACCCAAGAAAAAATATCGCAGACGGAGTACATCTGGTGTTGGATTAGATGGAGAAAAGTGGGTTAATTATCTAGAACAATATTCTTTGGAGGTGGAACAGTAAACGCAAGTTAACTCCTTCTAAACGCCGCTTTTATCAACAAGGTATGCGGGCAGCAACCCTTATACAGTCTATCTCGTAGACCTCTTGGTCACCCCCCCAGCAGTAAAACTTGGAAAAGTTAGCTAACTTCTGGGTAAAGTCACACCAGTGTTCAATCCTTAAATTGACGATACTCTGGCGATTCTACCCAAATTGTACAGAATCCCGAAATAGCTGGCCTTCCCGCCACTTCCAAAGTCACCCCCAGACGCTGGACATCCTTTTTACATTCCAGATCAGTAAGACTATCCGAATTCCACCTCATCAAATTCCGAGCAAACTTCCCCTCAGCACTCGTTGCCCACCGCAAAGTCTCCGCCTGCTCCTGAGTTAAAGAAACTCCTTCCCCCGGTGCAAACCCTCCTTGCGACCAAAGTAAACCCATCCACCCCATCACAGCACCGGCACCTAACGCCACCAACAGGATACCCGCAGCCGGTATCAAAGCAAGAGCCGATGTCCTCCACCGAGTCAACTGGGTCTGACGCACCAGAGAATTAACAGCCTCAGCGATTTGCCCCTCTTGCTTCTCAACCGCCACCCGTTCGTAACTCGCCAAAGTCTTGTTAATCCGCCCCACCCACCGATTGAACGCTAACTCAAAATCCTCCGGTTTCGGACTCTCTTGAATCAGCACTTCCAATCGGCCAGTAGCCAACAAAATCAGAAAAATCGGGTCAGTTGGCTCAATTTTCCCCTTAAAAGCCAACTCCAAAACCTTGCGCCGATACTCCTCAGATTGCCCCTCTAAAGCAATATCCAGCAAAGATTTAGTATCAACAGCACCATAACTCACGGCAACATCCCTGTAGTTTCAAACGCCTCATAAGCTGACAACATAAATGACTTAATCCGCTGCCGGCCCAACACACCGAGTTCCTGACTATTCCTTGCCACATCAAAAGTTATCCCCCGTGCATCGATCGCATTCCTTTCCCGCGAATAAAACTTAGGAAAATCAATGACCTTGACCTCATACTTTTTAATCGCATTCTGCACCTCCTCCATCTCTTCCACAGAACTCCAATCATCCTCCAATCCCAAATTGCGGACGAGAACGTGAGCAATCTTATTGTCAAAATGCTTAACTGACTTCAAAAAAAGCTGCACGCTATCGTAGCCCCCCGTGCAAATAAACCACTTGCAAAAACTAATGCGAGACTGCTTCCCCAACTCAATTAAATTGTTTCTTCCCATCCACTTAGTTACCAAAGGATAAACCTGAGCCGGTAAATTGACAATTACGCTCTTCTCAAACGCCAATTCAAAAATCCTATCCGCTTCGTAAAACTTCTTCTCGTCCTCGCTAAACAGAGCTTCACGGCATACGCTTTCATAGATTCGAGATACATCAGGATTAGAGCGATCGGTATCTACGGCAAAAAATGGGAAATTCTTGTCCAAGAAATACTGAATCAAAACCCTAGCAAATAGGCTCTTGCCAACCCCGCCTTTCTCTCCATCAATCAGATGAATTTTAGTAGCCGATTTTTCAACCTTCTCTAACCCGCACTCTTTGAAATCATTCGAGTTTTCTATCGCTGTATCCATACCTGAATCTCCTCCTTCATCTACCTGTTTAACCACAGAATCTGTTAGTTGCACTTGCTCCTTCGACTTTCTACTTCTACTTGCCATGTCGAACTGTCCTATTTCAGGTTGATTTCCTAACACAAATACAGTTATTTCTGCTTTTTAGGGATAGCTAATAACTGCCCAACCAGCAAGAAAATGTGCCTAATATCTAAATTCGCAAATCCAATACAATGACTAGCCTACCTGTATTTGCAGAGGTAATTAGGGTCAAATTCCGCTCAATAATTGAAACTCATTCATGCGAATCCTGAATCATCGAAATCCTCGCCACCCTCTAATTCAAAGAAGTCATCCGCAGTCAATCCGCTACGAGTGGAATGATTAGGAGGCGTCAAGCTTTCCACACCGTAAAGCAGAGAACGGTCTGCCTCCTCAATGCCAGCAGGTACTTCTCGCGAAGATGGTATTTGGGAAATAGGCATTCCCCCTATATTAGTAGGAGGATATTCAATCCCGCCTCGCTCGCGCAAATAGAGAGCGTGCTTTTCCAGAGCATAGACGGCATTTCTAAATAACCGCCCTAAAATAACTGGATCGATATTCTCTTTTTCCAGATATGCTAGCGGCAGCCAGTAAGGTCGCAAAGCTTGGAGAATCATTTCTCTCGAAGGCAGCCATAAATTGCCTTTAATATAGGACATCAAAACTCCATCAGGGGTAGATTTTAAAGGCTGATAGCGCCAAAGAAAATCAACCCTTTCTTTTTCCTTAGCCATGAGTCACTATCTCCTTTAAAGTGGAATATTTTGACCCACAAACAGCGTCTTCCGTTACCTGAGAATTGAACTGCTTTTTCAAAGTACCCTTGAAATACGAAAACATCCCATAGACATCATTGAGCCGATTTTCAAACCCTTTCTTTGACAAAATAGGTGGCATAGCAATTTCGGCATTCCAAATAACCGGGAAGCGATCGTAATGTTCGTTTAACTCCTTGCGGAGATAATCAGCCGTCCCACCGCAGAATACCAACTCATCACAATCCGGTGGCAAATTCTCATCCAACCAACTGGTAAGACTCCGCGCATATTCAAGCCGTGCCTCTTTGATGGCTGCTATCATCTGCTGCACTTCTTCAGCCCGCCCTTGCTTAGTCGTGCTGCGAGTCAACCGCATTAAAGGAGCTGCCTTGAACTCACATCCTGCTGCTGCGATCGCCGGAGTCAATCGCTCCGCAGTCTGCCCTGAAGTCCTAGCTACCACCCTCTCCACCATGCGGATGAAGCCCAAATCGCTTGTTTTTCCCGGCCTAACATCTCCCCGCTGAACCACCAGCAGGCTAGCATTGCGGTAGCCAATCATGGCGATCGCGCACACCCGCTCTTTCAAAAAAGAGCCGACTTTCTTGTTGTGCATCAGGTAAATGCCACCCCCCTCGGGCTTGCAGTTAAACGCCAACAATTCCACGCTCATCTGACCTGTAGGAGTTTGGTAATCTGCTAAAGCTTCCCGCAGCACCCGCTCGAACCTCCCTCGGTCTTCATATTCCCCCGGTGGCAACAATACGGCGATCGCCGCCGTAAATTTCGCAGGCAAATTCAGCTTTTCCTTAATCGCCCACATCCCAGCCAGAGTTTTGTGCAGCGCCCTCTCGTACTTAAGCTCCGAAAGGCCAGCATTGGCGTGAAACCTCTCTTTCGCCAAATACCCTACTGCCCTGTAATCGTTCCTAAAGGCAACCCAAGCCGTATTCTCAGGCTCGGCTGACCCCAATTGGTCTCTGCCATAAGCCAAAATTGATTCGTGCGGTACAGATACGACCTCCGGTTCCATGCACAGCAGTCGAATTTGATTCTTTGGCCCTGCGTAGAGAATTTTGGTAGCAGACCCCCCGTAATCGTAAGCCGCGATCGCTTGAGGCCAGATGGTTTCGATAGTAGTTTCGCTCATATCGCAGGTCTTCCTAATTGAAGTTTCAAGAGTGGTAAAAAAACAGCCCTGTACGTTTGGACATGCAGAAATAACCCTTACGCTAAGCCAAGTGCGCCTCAAAAGAAGGTTGCAAAACAACAGCTATTGAGGGTTTAAAACGCACTTACTACTTATTAACCCTCTTAAAACCTCGCCTCCCTCAGCCAGTTGTCTGAATCCCAGCATCTACAAAAATCGGACTCACGGCTTAGGCTGGGACAAAGCTTTTGGTAGCAAGCTGTGTCAGAGGTGCGTGCAAACTGCTTTCTCTAACGGGATAGCACCCCTATGAGGAGAGCGCTGCTGCCAGCCTGTCGCTGTTCAATGGAAAATTTTCCATTAGACAGGCATCTCGAAAAAAGATGTAGAGACAAGGGCGATCGCGTATGCAAGCAAAAGTGGAAGAGCACGCATCATTAATTTTCCCAGATGTCTATTGGAAATTCCCACGCCTGTTAAGTTCAGCCAAATCTGGCTCTGGGCCACAGTGACAATGGAAAATTTTCCATTGGAAATTCCCACGCCTGTTGAATTCAGGCAAACCTGAGTCTAAGCCCCAGTGGCAATGGAAAATTTTCCATTGGAAAGACTGACATCGAGTTTCCATGCCTTAAAGCCCCTCCAGGCAACAAGCGATCTGCACGTGGCTGAGGCGCGATTGCCCTCCGTGCACGCTACCCGATCGCAGCCGAAGGATAAAGTTCGTTACCCCAACACCAAATAGCGAGCAAACTAGCCATGTCGAGATCCAAACGAATCAAAAGAATAGAGATACGCCTGACGCCAGAAGAACTTCAGCTTGCTGAGACAATGGCTAAAAATCTGCAGGTTAGCGTCAGCAGTCTGTTCCGATACCACACTTTTAAACAACAACATCAACCAGCTTTGTGCCAAAAATTAGCCGAACTTAACCTCCGGCTCAAACCGATTGCCCTTGCTACAGAACAAGCATTATGGATGGGGGAAAGAATTACACAACCAGCCAACTTTGAGAATCTGATTGAGCAAACTTTGGCACTGCTCAAGCAAGTACAGCAACAGCAAATGAACGTCCAACTTCTAATGAATTTAAGCGATTTTGAGTAAAATTTAGAAGCTCCTAGCGAAAAGTTTTTATAAAAATATCCAAAAATCCTCACTTTTTTACTACACAAGTTTTAAGTTTAGTAAATAATGATTGGCAAGCAGAAAATCGGTAAAAGTTTTACCCAATTGCTAAATTACCTCTTCTCCAAACAAGGATCTTCACTTATGGGAGGAAATATGGTAGGAGAAAATGCCCAGGAATTAGCTGCTGAGTTTCTCTTCTCCAAACAACTCAACCCTAGAGTTAAAAAACCAGTTTACCATGCGACCTTAAGTGTGCCTTCTGGCGAGTATATCCCTGATGCCAAATGGCGGGCGATCGCTCTAGATTACCTAGAAGGAATGGGACTGGATAAAAATCTGTTTGCTATCATCCGCCATACCGACCGCGACCACGACCACATTCACATTGCAGCCAGCCGTATCAAATTGGATGAACAAGGAACTTGCGTCTCAGATAGCTGGAACTATCTACGCAGCGAAAAATTGATTCAAGAATTGGAAGAAAAGTACGACTTGACACCAGCTTCCCGCAGTTTTCATAAAGAACGCCGTTCTCCCACGACTGGCGAACACCGACGGTTAGCAAGAACGAGGGAAATCAGCACGCGGGAACAACTGCAAACAGCACTAGATAGAGCAACCACTGACAGTCCCGCGATCGCTCTTTTGATTGACCGACTCATTGAACAAGGCATTAGTGTAAAAATAGAACCTACCCCCGCCGGCGAATTAGGCATTAGCTACAAATTAGGCAATATTGCTTTTAGTGGCACTCATTTAGGCAAAGCTTACACCTTCAAGGGGCTGCAAAAATACAGAGGAGTCACTTACTCTGCTAATACTGACATAAATGTGGAAGCCATTCCCCCATTGCAAGAGCGAGAATTGAACGAAATTTTGGAAACAGACAACTCTAAACCAAATAGCGACGCGAACACTGATAGTGATGCTGATGACTCCGGCGAAATGAGGAACAGCAGCATCGAGAGCAATTCTTCACCAATATACTTGCAGACCTACTCTAATATTGACAGGCCAGAGCGAGAAGGAAGCAGCACAGGGACTTCCTCAGAAACCGACAAAGATTCTCTAATCTCTGAGTCAGAAGATGTAGGCAAACCCGACTTGCCCAACGATCGCGAAACATCGGGGATCGACTCACTTAACTGGGAGTCTGTACGAAGCAATTTAATAGAAAATGCTTGTCTGCCAGTCGAATTAATCGACCTGCTACACGACAGGGGATGGATAGACGCAGACAGCCTGAACCGCCCTGTATTCCAACTCCGCACTCTTACAGGAGAGTACAGAGGAACCTGCACCTTAGACGCCAATGGAAAATTTTCCATTGACAGTCACGGGGGAGGCGCAGGCTCCGACAGTGAAAAGGGAGTTTTCTGGATAGCGGTTCAAAACAATATTGAAAGAGCCATTATTGCCAGCAACCCGGTAGAACTCCTGTCTGTAATTGCTTTAGATCCAGATTTCAATAAGAGGCCGACTTTATACTTAAGCATTGATGCGGTTTCTTCGCTGCCAACCGACTTTCTTAAGGAAGTAGAAACTATAGTAGCCGGCTTCAAAGGAGATCGAGACGGCGATCGACTGTCAAAAGAAATTATTGAAACATTCCCTCAATCAAAGCGAATCAATCCAGGCTTTGCCGGCTGGAACGCAATCTTAGCATCTCAAGAGCAAGAAAACGAAAATGGTTTTAACGATCGTGATGAAGCAATTGATCGCAATTTTGGCATAATTTTGGATTAATCAAAGCTCACTATTAGTATTTTACGCAGCTTTCATGGGACCAGGAAACGATGACTGAAGTTGGGCGATAAACAAATGGCTTATTTTTACGACGCCCTTTTCGACTTGTTTGAGCAGTAAAACCGTCGCTGCAACCCACCTAAAAACCAAACAATATGCTATTTGGAAAAGAGCTTTTTCCAAACCGGCTTGTCCAAGCCGTGGCTCAGACTCTATTATCAGTAGTGTGAAAGAGTGGAAGCGCCACCTTAAAATTATGAATCTACCTCACTTACTTCTCTCGACTGCGCCCTAAATCTTCGTGCAACCAGCGAGAATGGAACTCTGCTTTGTTAGAAGTAATGGAAGGACTAAAAGCAGTGTATCTCTCAATTAAATTCAGCGATTTGCCATTGGTGAAGTGGCTGCTAGCGCAGCATTATGAATGGCTTGCTAACAAAAATTTGAATTTGAGAAATTCCCAACTATCATCATGAAACTGCATTCACCCATTTGCGATATGCCAGGGTTAAACCCAAGCAATTACAAAATGCTAGAAAGGCTGGGTCTTGCAACTGTACGAGACTTACTGCTCTACTTTCCACGTGATTACATCAAGTATCGGCGAGTAAAAATTTATCAGTTGAAAGTAGGCGATTCAGTCACGGTTGTAGGTAAGATTCAACATCAGGAAGTAGTGAGTCCGCCTAAAAATTCTAGGCTAACCATTCAGACTATTATTCTCAAGGACAAAACCGGTAAAATAGCCTGCAAGCGTTTCTTCAACCACCCGTACTACCAATCAAAAAAGTGGAGGAACGAGCAAGCCGCCACCTATGTTGCTGGAGGCATTGTTGCTATATCTGGGATAGTCAAAGCCGATCGCTATTGCGGAATGGCATTAACTTCCCCTGAAATCCGATTAATCGGTCTAGACGAAGCCAAGGATACGAAAAATTCCATTATCCCAATTTATCCTTTGACAAAGGGAGTTAGCAACGAAATTGTCCAAGATGCAGTAACCTCAGCTTTGGAATCTGCCAAGCTGCTAAATGACCCCCTGCCGCAGGAGTTCAGACGACAACACGGTTTGATGGAATTACAGGAGGCGATCGCAAACATCCACCAGCCCCCAGACGAAACCAAACTAGAAGCTGCCCGCCGTCGCCTGGTATTTGATGAGTTTTTCTATCTCCAGCTATCGTTTATAGTGCGTCGCCACCGGCTTTTGGCGCGATCGGCTCTTACAAAAATAACTCCTGCTGGTCCTCTAATCCAACAATTTTACTCTCAACTTCCCTTCTCGCTTACCTCAGCTCAACGTAGGGTGATTAACGACATTCTCAACGACATGACTTCCAAAACGCCGATGAACCGACTGGTACAGGGGGATGTCGGTTCTGGTAAAACAGTTGTTGCTGTCGTTGCTATCCTCGCTGCCATCCAGTCTGGCTACCAAGCGGCACTTATGGCACCTACAGAAGTGCTAGCCCAACAGCATCACAGGAAGATTGCGACGTGGTTTGAACGCCAAGGCGTTTCTGTTGAATTGCTGACGGGTTCTACCAAAACCGCCAAGCGCAGAGAAATCCACGCCCAATTAGAGACGGGTGAACTTTCACTATTGGTAGGAACTCACGCGCTTCTGCAAGAGAAGGTCAACTTCAACAAACTCGGTCTGGTAGTCATCGACGAACAGCACAGATTCGGGGTGCAACAGCGGCAGGATTTACTGAACAAGGGAAATAGACCTCATGTACTGACGATGACCGCGACTCCTATTCCGCGTACTTTAGCCCTGACCTTGCACGGGGATTTGGATGTCAGTCAGATTGACGAGTTACCGCCCGGTCGTCAGAAAATTCACACGAAAGTGCTTAATAAAAGCGCTTCAGCATACGATTTAATCCGCCTTGAGGTACTTCGAGGTCGTCAAGCGTACATCATCCTTCCCCTGATCGAAGAATCGGAAAAGCTAGATTTAAGAGCAGCGGTAGCAGAATACGATCGACTCTCAACAGAAATCTTCCCCGAATTTAGCGTAGGATTGCTGCACGGTCGGATGACATCAGCCGAGAAAGATGAAGCGCTCAAATCATTCCGCGACAACAAAACCCAGATACTCGTTTCCACCACTGTGGTTGAAGTGGGCGTGGATGTTCCAAATGCTACAGTTATTTTAATCGACCATGCCGATCGCTTTGGCTTGGCTCAACTGCACCAGTTAAGAGGTCGCGTCGGTCGGGGTTCCCACCGTTCCTATTGTCTTCTGTTAAATACCAGTAAAGCAACAGAAGCTAAGGCACGTCTTGAGGTATTGGAAAAATCTAGCAACGGGTTCTTTATTTCCGAAATGGATTTGCGACTGCGTGGGCCAGGTGTTGTGCTGGGCTATCGCCAGTCGGGAATTTCCGAATTTGCTCTGGCAAATATACTGGATGATGAGGGTTTGCTGAATTTAGCTCGTGAGATGGCAGTAGCGATCGTCAAAAGTAACCCGAATTTAGAGGGACATCCTTTGATGGTTGCAGAACTCAAAAGACGAGGGCTGACAAGTTGGGATTGCACTCTTAATTAATAGGTTTGCTTAGAGGATATTAAAAAATTATGGTGAACAGAGTGCCAGCCCGATCGAGTATGTCAATATATTGGCTCACATCGCAGGGTTTTGCTTCCCTCCTTTCATCAGCAGTTAAATATAGCTTTCTTTAGCTTTTGAAATATCCTCTTAGCTTTTTATGAGAATATTTTTTTACTTAACCTCAAACAATCTATTAACAGATTTTTTATTTCATAGGATATACTTTTAATTATATAATTGTATTTTATAATTACTATTGAGGTCGTATTTTGAACGGTTATCTTATCTACCATCCATCTCGTACTAAATCAGTGCTCGATAGCATCGTAGTTTATCACGATTCTATTGTTGGCAATCAAGATCCATACATTTGGAATTGTAAATTCCTGCATTCCTATTGTCACATTACACAAATGTCTTCCATAGTAAATAATATCAATTTTTGGGTCAGTGGCGATACTTTTCCAAATTTTAATAACCTTTATTGTGATTTGGTATTTATTATAAAGGAAAAAACTTACTGGAAAAATGCTAATACTATAGATCGTACCGATGCTACTATTGATACTGATGAAGCATATCTGGATCACTATCGTTGGGCTTGGCAACATCCTTTTAAGCGTCGTCGCAGATTCACCCTTAAAGCTGATCCAGATAACAGCTTTCAGCCACAGAACGCTTTTCAAGAATTAATTGATATTCTTCCTTTTCTGCTCGAACAAGGACTGACCCTACCTGAAATTCGTCGAGGTATGAGAGCGGGCTTTAATTCTAAACCGTTTAGCCTTAATGCTTCTTTGGCAGCTAATCTTTACTCTTGGTTGGATCGAACCGCAGCTATTAAACTTGAGGGAGCTAAGTTACAAAAAATTCGTGAAAACAACCCGCATTTAGCAAGCCTATAAATTTATTGAAAATTTTAATATAATTCCTTAATTAACAAAAATTATTTCTTATGTAAGAGTTACGAAATTTAGCCTTAGCCATATAAACAGCTTCCTTAACTTTCCATTGTTTTTGGGGCAGTAACTCTTTTACATTTTGTAACTGAACTAATCCTCTATAATCACCTGTAATTTGAGAAACAACTCTAGCGAGCGCCTTACAACAACCATCAGGATATTTAACAACTTGCAACTCAGAAAACCGAATCACCACCCAATTTCTTTCTAAGAAAAACTGATTGCGCTGATTATCTTTATTCCTATCCACACAATGATGAGGCTTTCCCGTTCTCCCATCATAAGGTTCATCAATCTCGATATCTATAGCTAAACCCGTCGGTTGATGAACTAGAATAAAATCAGCAGTGTAACGTAAAGATGTACCTGGGATAGGAAACTCGCCACCCATGCAGAAGTTATAAAACCCAGAAAAATAACGACATAAGTAAACAAAAAACTGCTTTTCGCTTACCCCTTGCTGTGCTTCTTTCTTTCCATGACTTGCAGGCGGTTGAACAATCTCTTTCAATAACCTCTTAAGCAGCTTAGACCGTTTCCGTAGCAGAAAAATATATTGCTCGCTTTCCTTACCTTTTGACTGCAAGCGACACAATTGATAACTTTCGTATTTGGATAATTGTTGTTGGTAGTCAGCCAGTCGTTGCTTGTAGCGATCGCGCACTTGAAAATCAACAAACCGCAGATAGGAAAAAGTCGCCACTACACTCACTGACGAACACGTCAGCGATGACCAGAAAGCCATAACACTCATGCCAAACAGCCAGTTAACCAACATTACTACCGCAACACTAGCTATCCAAAGTTGAATTACCAGAGAATAACGAGAATTATTGGAAACTGGCGGTCGCGGCGGAAAAGGCATTTTTTTTGTAGAAGAAGCACTTTCTTCCAAAATAGGTATCGGGTTATCCGCGCAGAACTGACGAATTGAATCAGGGATAAGAATAACTGGATAAAAGCCTCTTATTTGGCTCATAATTATGCTTTTTGTAGGCGATGTACAAGCTAAAATTATGTATATTTTCAGCCTTTAACTTACTAAATATGCGCGTCGTATCCCATCAGTCCAAGGAATTATACACACCTCTACCTAATTTCCGATGTCATCGACTTATAAATGGGCTAACGCCCACCTTTTTGGGTGAAAAAATAATTTGCTACGCCACTACTTATGCCTACAAATCAGCCCAATAATACACAAAAAATTGCCACAGACCGTCTCAAATCCACGCGGGAAAAACTGACTAGAAAAATCAAATTGGCATTGAAGACTGCAACACCAGAAGAAACTCTGGAAGTGTGGATGCTAATGAAACGGCAGGAACTCAAAAGAACGACTCCTGGGTTATCGGAACAGCAGATGGAAAGCGTCGTGCGATCGCTAATCTTAGAACTCGGCTATGACATCATCGCTACCTCAACTGCCTCACCTGCTGCTGCATCGCCAGAACCAGAAGTTCAGACAGATGAAAGCGAAGTGGATGACGCGGATGAGGATAACGATGCTGATTTCACTAACGACGATCTTGAAGGCGACGAAGATAACTTTTCAGAAGAATTATCAGATGTATCTGAAGAAAAACTTCCTTCTCGCAAGCAGCGGGTTCCTGCTTTGAAAAAAGTTGAAAGCTTAAGGGCTTCTACGCGAAATGGAAAGCACTATTAAGCATTGTTGAATTTGAAATTCTAGACGAGGTTTTACACAACCGTGTCCCTACAACAATGTGAAGTTGACGACACAACAAATACACTCATTTCCTACACTAATACTTCTTTGCTGGGAAGAGTGGATTTCAAATCCGACTCCCTAGAACTTATCCCAGAGACGGAAATTTTGGAAGTAGGCGATGAAAGCATTGACTCTCATAGTTTGGAAGACGAACTCACGCCAGGAACGCTAGACATACTCGCTCGCATTGAAACTTTTGATGAGTATTTTCATTGTTGCGGAAGGTGGTAACTAATGTATTTAGCCAAAGATTTGTTAGCCAGATATTCGATACAAGCAGTCGAACTCTGGAATCAATTGGAAACTGCTGAAACTCCCGAAGAAGAGGAGGCTATTCTCAAAGAAATCTGGGAAAACCAGACAAACCAGGAAATTGCTGCTGACACGCAAGCCGAACTAGCAGATCAACTAGATGCTGAAATTTGTGCCGTCAAAGCACGCTTAAAACACTTAGTAGAACTGCATAATGAGGCAATTGAACGACTGGAACGTTGGCGCAGCAGTCTGGATAAAACCCTGCTACAATTTCATTCAATGGGAGTAATTCCCACAGAGATTGTGGGGATCTCGCGTCACATCCGACTCAAGGAAAATCCGCCAAGTTGCGAAGTATTAATCAATCCTTGTGAATTGCCAACAGAGTACCGCACAGAAAAGCTAGTTGTTACACCCAACAAACGCAAAATCCTAGCAGACTGGAAACAAGGCATTCCCGTTGATGGCACTCGAATTGAGCGTAAACTCAGAGTTGAATACGGAATAGTACCATCAAATCTTAACTCTGCAACTGAGGTAATTTCTAATCGGGCTGCAGCACCAAATACTCAGGAGAATGATTCAACTATAACACAAAATAGTAGGCGAAAAGAAAAGGCGATCGCTAAAAGCGTTGATGGTTCTAACAAGAAGATGAAAGCACGAGTCGGCTAGGGGTAAATCTTCAGACAAACAAGCGTGGGAGGTTTAACTAACAGCAGATAGTTGTTATATCGCTATCTGCTAAACCATTTTTTTGAAGTAATTTAGGACAGCTTAATCCATGAATAAACAAAACAACCATTCCTTTGACATTTCAACATTTGACACCATTACCTACCGGATTTATCGAGGTAAACTTGCCATCTTAATTGAGGATGGAGACAACCGCCTCGATATATCGTTTCCCATAAAAGATGGGCGATTATTCGTCCTCCTTGGTTCTATAAGAGCTGCTGTAGCTGAAGCCATGACCGATTACTTGGAAGTAGAAGCCTACGGAGATGAGCCGCTACTATTATTAAGTGGATCTTTGAATAAAAATAAGTTTAATTAATACCAATAAGGGGGGCTAACGCCCATAAGTAGTATGACAAGCTATTAAATAGCATAGCAAAAATGAAATGGTTGACACCAGAAGAGGCAGTCGCGGCTGCTAATTTATCGGTAACGAGCGAAGAGTTAATTGAGTATACAATTCAACCCGAAGATCAAGAAACAATAGAGGAAAAGTTCCAAAAGATTGGACTGCTATTTGACCGCGATCGCTGGCAAGCCAAAAAACATTATCTAGGTCTCCTATCGCCAGCTAAAGTTAAAAAACCAGTCGCTACTGAATCATCAACATCTGCAAAGGATTCAGAATCAATAGATGATGATAATTGGGCAGAGGAAGATGAAAAAAATGCTGTATCTGAAACTGAAGAATCCCACAAGTTACAATCCGAACATCAAGAAGAACCTTATATCTTAGAGAAATGTACTGTCGAAGTGCACCTGACATTTAAACCAGATGACGGCCATCCAGACGGACGAATTGTAATTATTTCCGCAAGTAGTCACAGGGACTTTCCAGTTAGCGAAAAGATAAGAGAGTCATCATTGGGAGAATTACCGCCACCTCTCAAAGAACTGCTGAAGGAACTTGTAGCAGATTTTCCCAATTGCCAAGTGCGGCGACAGATTGCTAATGCTCGCAACCAAAAGAAAAGAAGCGCTAACCAAAAGAAACCTGGAAGCGAAGCAAGTAGCACCACTACGTCTACAACTTCTACAGAGTCTAAAACTACTGGAACGCAACTGACCTTATTTGGGATTTGAACAACATACCTACTTTTGGGATAAGAAAATGACTTCAAAAAAGAAAGTGCTAATTTCCTTCGAGGGACAACAGCATCCTGTTGATGAGGAAATAGCAAATGATGATAACGAACTCCGCAAATTGCTCACAACTTATTACCCCGATTGCGCCAACGCCGATATCATTAGAAAACCTGGAGAATTGATTAGAATAGCTAAACGCAACGGCTCTAAAGGAGTAAAATAACCATGAAAATGACTCCTTTAGAATTCCTCATCAATGCACCAGAGGAAGTCAATCCCGCACTATCTATGTGCCGGAAACTACAACGGTTAGAGCTTTCTGGCGAACTCGATAGCGCGACTATGAAAGAAATGGTAAAAGCTATTGAGTTAGCTATTTCAAAAGGGACAGACGACGTGAGAGCAGTTGAGCAAACCAAGGAACGACTGTTAAATAGTCGCTCTGTAGCTAGTGCAATTCCAATGGGGTTTTAATATGGCTGCAATTTGGAATGCTAAATCCGCTCTGCAAATATTACAGCAGTGCCAACCAATCATCGACTTTAAATCAGCAACCGATTATTTGTTAGCTAAACAGAACACCTATCAGCTACTCAGTCTTTATCAACAATTGTTTCCTTTGGAATGGGAAAAAAGCCAATCGGAACTCTATTCGGAAGATGAAAATCACAGTCCGAAGGAATTGGAGTTTATTTCGCTAGTTAACGAACATTTATTTCCGATTGACGACATAATTTTAGAGGGCGCTTATGAAGAGCGCCTCTATCAAATTCCTGTCTCGCCTAAAGGAGTAGACTGGCAAGACCATGAAGAAGGAATTGACGCATTGCGAAGCGGATGGCAGATATTACTACCGCTTTCGCAGTCAGGTCGGTGGTGGTTGGAATCCGTAGCAGGCGATGAAGAAAAAACGTGGTACGAATGTACGTTTGGATACAGATTGAAAGACATTCCACATCCCGAAAAAACTAACTTCAAACTTCTCAAGAGATTAGCCCGTCGCGTTGCACCTCCTATCAGCGATTTGCCTACAGCCTTAGCACTTCTTGACTTAGAAACAGGAAATATTTGGCTAGACCAAAGTGTTTGCTGTGAAAGTTACTGGAATCATAATTTTGAATCAAGACCCTGGACAATTGAAGACATTAAATTCCTAGGGCGTCGGTTCAGTATTAAGAGTTGACAAAAAAAGAGATGTATGCAATTACCCGGTCAATGAGTAAGACTCTACGCCCGGTTTAATTGGCCGAACCCGATCCATTCGAGCAATGACATGAAGATTATGAACAACAGCGACTCGCCGTAAATCGAAGAGATTTTTCCGCTGTCCAAGATACCGAGCACGATTCCCCTGCCAATGGCCAATATGAGCCAGAGAGTGTTCAACTGTAGTACGTTTTCTCAATTCTTGGCGACCACTAGCAGTGGATTGACGTGCTCGCAACTCTTGCATTAAGGCTTCATCAGGATGAATTGATACAGTCCGTCCTCTTTTACTATTTGTGCAACCAGACCTCAGAGGACAAATTGCACATTCATTCTGAGGAAAATGAACAGTTTTCCCCGGTTAAAATGGGATACTTACCTGATTGGGACAGCGAATTAAATGCGTATCCCAGTCAAGAAAAAAATAATTTTTATCAAACCGTCCAGAATTTTTGACCGGCCACGCCTTACAAAATATCTGTAATTTATCATCCCGTTGTGTCACCCAATGACTAGATAAATAAGCCCGATCGATATGTAACTCAGATAGGTGAATATTTTGAAATTTCAAGTCACGTTCTAGGTCAATTGTAGCAGCAGATTCTGGAGTATTGGCGCGTGTCAACGCCACCGCGCAAACTACACCACTCTCTAAATCTTTAAGAACGTGGCGTTTATATCCATCTATTTTTTTAGAGCGGCTTTTACGCCCATGCCGCATATCGGGGTCTTCAAGAGAAATGCGACGATCTTTGGCGACCCCTTTACTTAAACTCGGAACGCCTTGTGAGTCGAAAGTCACATTTTGGGATTCAATGACTCGGGCAACATCCAGAGTCTCTTGAACTACTTCAAATTCATCACAATCAGACTGGCTTTGCATCCATTCTTCCACTGAATCTAAGCTACTTAGGATAATTAAGAGTGCATTTTGACGCTCTACTGGATTATCCCAGTTTAAATCTAAGGCCGTTTTTAAGCTGGAACTATTCAGGATGGGTGCACCTGCTTCCAGGGCAATTTCTGCTGGCTCCCGCCCCTGCACAGCAGCTATCATGCTCACTGCTTTCCGCAAAGCATGACCCAATAGATTATATGTATCTTCGACTTTCCCGGCTCCCCATAACGGGGAGGAATCTAAAGCCGCTTTAAGTTGAGATGAGCCAAATCCACCTTTTTGTTTGGCAATTTCTACGGTGCGGTCAATTAAACGTTGGTCTAGTTCTTTTTTAATTAAGCCCTTTCTGAATCTCACCAAAGTGGCTTTGCTAAAAGGAGGACTTTCACAATTGAGACAATCAAGAACTAACTGCCAACGTTGATCCATGAGCATTTCTTCAATGACTTCATCATCAGAAATGCCTAAGTAGGCTTGCAGAATAATTGCCAAGGCAAGTTGTGCAGGAGGAACTGGGCCCTGACCTACTGTGCTGTCTTTAAAAATTGTAGCAAGTTCTTCTTGAAACTCATCATTAAATATAAATGAACGGTTCAGTCGAAGAAACGTGAATAACTTGGCTCGTTTAATGCGTTTGATAATCAACGATTCTCTTTCTGAGAGTTCAATTGGAGGATGCCATAAGTGAGGGCGCATAAGGTTTCTTGCTTCTTCCTGATTGTGAGAATTTAACAGGCTTCTCAATTCACATATCATTTCCAGTTTGTTTTGTCAACTCCTGATACTGAACCGACGCCCTAGCAAGTGAATGGAAAAAAGCTAGTCATCTACTAGATAAAGCCTGCGAATTGATTGACTGGATTGAATCTGAGCCTAACACCAATTTCTCACACCTCTTAGCATTATGGAATCTGACATTACATCTGAAATAATTCGAGAGGTACTGGAGGTAGCCCCCCGAAAATTGTCCACTATTCAAGCCGAACTTCTCTTTATTGAGGGCGGTACTTACATTTTTCACTATCAATCGGGGGGCAGTTCCAAGTACAAATGCCTGTCTCCAGCAACTCTGCGAGCAGCTTTTGCCAATACACCAATTGATTCGGGTTGGATAAACCCTGAATCGGGGATAGTACGTTGGGGAACTGGCAGCGCCGGGGAATGGACAATCAAATTCGTGCTACCTCAGAAACACGAAATAAATTTGTTGGAATCAAAGCACTGGGTTTGTTTACCAGCATTGGTGTTCTTGGGGTTGAAATCTGATTACTGGATTTGGGCAATTAAAGGCTCTAAATTTGACCCGGAAGCAGATGCTTTTCACGTTCCGCTGCCCAACGTCTATTTGCATTCCTATCAACCCTGTGGACGCATCTGCTGGGGAGATAATAAACCGCCTGTAGCTTCGCCCAATACTATTAAAAAAGCTTGGGAATTGTTCATCTCTAGTCCCTTCAACGGACATTTGAGTGACGGCAAATCTAGGGCACAACCCAGTGACGTGCGCTTGCAGCTCGAAAAAGTAGTTAAACGTTCATCTTACCCAGTTAAAGATTTAGTCAGCACGAACCAAACGATTGCCAAATTAGTTTCAGCAATAACTGATGATTGGACCACGTAAACAGAATCACTACAACTTAGAATTTGTCGATTATAAGATTGTCAAACTCGGAGACAATCTGCCGTTTCACTCTAGCAGTATGTTCGAGTATCTGATTGGCAGCAATGGCATCTTTGTGAGAGCGGTTAGACTGGGGTTAGAAGTGATAATTCCGGTGGAGATTTTTACCGCGTCAATCAGAGGGTTAGAACCGATTGAGCCTTTAGTCCGATTAACTCCCGGACGAATCCCTCAGCAGATACTCATCCAAATGTGGAAAGAAAGTTGTATCGCCGCGCTTGCAGAACCACCGTTAGAAATCACTTTCCATATTCATCAGGAACAAGGACAATGGCGGCTCGTAATTCCAGAGCAAACGCAAAGTTCTGCTAAATGTAGAGCAATTGAATACGGTTTAGATTCTTCGTACATTAACGCCACTGTAGAGGTACATTCGCACAATCGGATGGCAGCTTTCTTCTCAGGTGCAGATGATGCAGATGAAGGGGGCTTCCGCATTTTCGTAGTTTTAGGGAGAGTGACTGAATCGAGCGCTGAAATTATTTGCCGCGTGGGAGTTTATCGGCAATTCTGGCACGTTCCGGCTGACTGGATATTTGAATTGCCGAGTTTCATTGCAGATGTCACCGTTGGCGGGAAAAAAGACGATTTGATTTCTAAATTCTACTCTAGTTCTGTTGCGCCATCTTTGTTAGATGACCCAATCGAATTGTAAACAAGATTTGGAGATTTACCCCATGTTTAATTATGATTATTTGGAAGCTTCGCCTCTGATTGTCAGACAAGCTGATTCGATAGATTTTTGGCTTATTGGGGCGGGAGGAACTGGTTCCTGGCTGTCGTATCACATTGCGCGACTGGCACGGAGTTTGGGTAAGTCGGGGAAAAAGGTGCAATTTGCGATCGCAGATCCCGATCGAGTTGAAGAAGCCAACATCAGCAGACAAGCTTTCTGCGATAAGGAAATCGGACTGCCCAAGGCGCAGGCTCTAGCGTTGAGATACTCTATCGCTTGGGGAGTTGACACGACGGCTTTCGTGCAGGTATTTGACCCCAAGCTAATCCGCTACGCTTACGACAAACTGACCATCCTGGTGGGGTGCGTGGATACAGCAGCCGGGAGAGCGGCAATTAATCAGGCTCTGGAGTTAAACCAATTTTACAGCCGTTCTGAAATTCCCCGCGTGTGGTACCTGGATTGCGGAAATCATGCAGCAGCGGGACAAATTTTGCTGGGCAGTTCTTTGGAAACTGACCCGGACTTCTATAATTTTGGGGGGTTGGGATGTGCTAGGCTGCCATCTCCGGTGCTCCTGGCTCCTGACCTTTTGAAACCGAAACCTGAAGAGTTGACAAATAATCTATCTTGTGCTGAGATGGCAGTGCTGAATGTGCAGAGCGAGAGCGTGAATGTTCGAGTGGCGGCTGAGGCGGCGGATTATTTGTACCGGATGGCTGCGGGCAATCTCAAGCGGTTTGCGACCTATTTTGATTTGGAGAGTGGGACGGCGCGATCGGTCTATATTACCCAGCAGTCGGTCACTGTGGCATTGAAATCTAAAGCTTGATATCAAGACTTTGGAAAAGACAGAGGGAATACTAGAGCTAGTTCCTATTTATGATTTATTTATGTTGGTAAAGCCGTTTTCAGAAATTTTCTCAGATAGGAAAGAGGCAGAGAAAGCATTTGAATTCTTAAAACACACTCTAAACCTCTTACGTGTTAATGATGCTGAAGACTCAGAGTTCCATTTGAGCATAAAACTGGGCCTCTCTATTCACCCAGATCATCTTCTGGAACTATTGAAGGTAATAGGGGTCGAGAGCTTTGAAGATTTTCGCTATCAAGAGATAGTGGCATTAGTAGATCCTGTGACATTAGTCAACGACTTTTGTTTCAGTAAGTGGATTTTGACTCTTGACTTCAAGGGGTGGCGAGTATGCACATTTTCACATCCGCCTGAATGGAAACTCATTGTTCCATTCGTTGGAACCCCGAAGATAACTAGCAAAACAGCACCAAAACATCACAGAATACCAGAGTTACTAAAAGGATCTAATTATCGAGTGCCGACTAAACACTTGATGACGTTCCCTTGGACTCGATCTGCAAAAACAGCGTATGAAGAGGCGCTGGATATCTACAGAGGTTCAGACCAGAATGGATCGCCGATAGAACAGAGTCCTTATCACCAAACGCTTGCAGAAGCGGTATTTGACTTGCAGAAACTAGAAGATCTGTTATGTAAAGAGTTGCCAGGGTGGACAGAGCATGAGGATAAGCCAGCCGCGCAGGTGCTGGCGTTAGTGAAGCAAAAACCGTCGGGACGAGATTTAACTACTCCACCTTTGAAGGACATTCAACAGCGAGTTGCTAAACAGGGATTGCGAATAGATGATCGTTTGCTACGACGTTATCACCTGGCACTACAGACTCGAAAGTTCGTAATCTTGTCCGGGGTTAGCGGGACAGGAAAAACCTGGTTGACTCAGGCGTATGCAGAAGCGATAAATGCAGAGTACCAATTAGTCCCCGTAGCTCCCAACTGGACAACTAATGAAGACTTGTTAGGATATTTCAACCCGATCACTCTGAAGTACCATGATACGGATTTTAACCGCTTTTTGAGAGAAGCAGCGACGGAATATCGACGGGCAAAAAAGGAAGAGCGACTAGTAAAGCCTTATCACTTAGTTTTGGATGAGATGAATTTAGCGAGGGTAGAGTACTACTTTGCAAAGTTTCTGTCTGTAATGGAGGTGCGAATGCGACAAGAAACCGCAGGCGAAGAAATACTAGAGAGCGAGTTATTGACACCAAACCTTTATTTTATAGGTACGGTCAACGTGGATGAGACAACTCATGGCTTTGCCGATAAAGTTTACGACCGTGCCCAATTAATTGAATTAACTGTTGATGGGCCGCAGTTGGAGGAGTATCTGGTAAAAGAAGCTTGTGATAAGGCCTGTGTTGAGGTACTGATGCAGGTCTGGGATGCTGTTCACTTTGTTGCGCCGTTTGCATTCCGGGTCATGGATGAAATAGTGACATACGTGAAACAAGCTGAAAAACTGAGCGTGCCGTGGAACGAAGCGTTAGATGAACAGTTGCTCCAGAAGGTATTACCTAAGTTTAAAGGAGTAGATAGCCGTGTGGAAAAAGCATTAGAAAATTTTTTAGTGATTGCAGAGAAGAATAAGTTGGAACTGAGCGTTACCAAAGCCAAAGATATGCTGAATAAATTTCAATTACATGGATTCACTTCATACTTCCAGTAAGTTAAGGTTTTGCAGCATCAAGGGCAAGAGTTTGGATATGCCGAAAGAGTGGCAACCAGCGCTGATCGAAGTGCTGTTGCCACCTGACCAGTGGTTACAGGTAAAGTTGTTTCGCCAAGGTCGTCAGCTAGATGTGCAACGGCGCATTATCCAAAAGCGGGATTGCATAGTTGCAGAGTGGGAACGGTCAGACCCTGGCTATTATCAGTTGCGCTTAGAGTGTGGAAGTACAGTTGAAGAAGAGCAGAGCATCACAATTCTACCGGAGAAGATTACACTGGATGCCTTTACTCAACTGCTAACCGATTTATCAATGGGATTACCAGCAGCAGTGGCAGTGGCACTACAACGGGTTGGAGCATTTGGCAATTTAGTGTTCCGAACGCCCCAGGAAACGACGGTAGCAGAGGAACTTAACCGCCTACGACGAACGATTTTGGGTACAGAGGAACGACCCGGATTGCAAAGTCTTTTACCAAATTTAGCACTTGACCCCCATCAAGTTCTGCGATCGCAGGAGGTATGGGTTCCGCAGGCTCAGGCACGACGGCTTTCCATCAGTGGATTACCGCAGGCAATGCGGGGTCACAATGTAGACAAATTTGGCAAACCAGTGCGTGTCTTGGACTGTCGGGTAGAGCATACGTTGGATGTGTATGAAAACCGTCTGGTGAAGTTGTACGTGCATCAAGTTGAGCGGCGATTGCTGCGACTAGAAAAGTTGCTGACATGCCGCGATGATTACAGCGACTGTATCCCAGAGCTACAGAATTTGGTAAATAGCCTAAAAAAGGCTAAGAGACAAGCACAGTTTCTCTCGGAAGTCAGCTTACCGCAGTCTTTGACCAACCAGTTGACAATGGTGTTCCTCAAGCGTCCTGCTTACCGGGCAGTTCTAGAGGGCTTTTTGGAGTTTTGCAGACAGATCGAAGTCCGATTGGAGCAATCGGCGCTGGATGTGCCGTTGCAGAATCTGCCATACCTGTATCAATTATGGGGAACACTTCAAGTAATCCAAGTATTGCTGAAAGTTGCAGCAGAGCAAGGATATCGGTTAAAGCACCATCGGTTGACATGTCCGATTGAAAACGAGTTGGTGGTGGTGCTACCAAACGGAGAAATAGCAGTAGAACTGGTGCATCCACAGACCGGAGTATCGGTGACGCTTACCCCAGAGCGTACCTTTGAAACCGACCGAAGTGCAGCTACCTACAGCATTAGCTTTAAGCAGCGCCCAGATATTGTCGTCGAAGTAAAGCATCCATCTAGTCAGGTTCCTAGCATCTATCTATTCGATCCAAAGTACAAGGTGGAGTGGCGAGAAGGTTGTAAAGTTCCTCTCAAACAGGACATTGACAAGATGCACAGCTATCGAGATGCCATTCGTGGAGTTGGTGGGGTGCGAGTAGTTCAATATGCAGCTATCTTGTACCCTGGAAATTATGTGCAATATGATGACGGGTTAGAAGCACTACCCACAAACCCTCTGTCAGTTGGGCTACTGCACAATTATCTCCGCCAAGTCTTTGAATCGGCGATGAATTTCTAATTAAGGAAATAGTGTTGGTTGCAATTAGGAAAGTAAAAACTCCTATCCTATTAAGCCAATATCTAATCGAAATGTTTCATATTTCCTATGCCTACAAGCGAATTTGTTGTAAAAATTCACGATGAGCAGGAACCTAAACAATCAAACCTGCATGAAAACTCTCCAAAGAACGTTTGGTCGCAAACTGTCCCACCGCAACTGCTTATTCAATGGAAAATTTTCCATTTAGCCTAGCCAAGCTCAAAGATCATATCAGGGCGGCTACCGCCGCCCCATCGAACCAAACACCCCATGCCTCTGCTATGTGTCCCCCTACGCCTAGACCCTATCGATATATGTAGGGTCAGCCTGAATTCGCTCGTCGAAGTCCATATTCTCCCATTCTTCAATAACCCTCCCCGGTCTGTCCATCAAATCCGCAGGAGCACTGCTGGGACGCACGAATGGGTATTTATCCTCATCTTCAGGAGCGATCGCCAATTCCACCAGCTCAGTATCTTCATCTTCAAACAGAGCCGGATTAACAATTGTATCAACCTTTAGTTCCATTTCAATCACCTCAAAAACACTTCCAACGGTCAACACTTGACCAAGTTTCAATCTGCTAAGGCTTAGATAGACTTTTCTTACCTGCCTTACCAACTGTTTCAACAATTCTTATTCTAACACCTCGTTTCTAGGGAGAAATCAACTCATGGTCGCCACAGTTGTTACCGAACAAGGACTCAAGATTCCCGTTTTTGATGCCGCTTACACTGATGCCAAAGGTCGAAATGTAGGAAAATTCTTCAACAACCCAGAAATCCTGCGGCACTCGATTTTGCAAGCAATATTTGAACCAGAGGAACTGAAGACATTAATGATTGTCAAACTTGACAAATCCAATCCAGATCCTAGCCAATTACGCGCCAGCATCCATGACCCAGAAGACGGCATCAAGCGACGCATGATATTTCAATCTGGAAACAGCTATTATTTTGGTGACGAAACCCTAGCCAAAAAGATAGGAGACTTATTCGTAACCGAAAAAGACACCGCCTGTCGCTACGGTTCCCTTCTAGTCAGCACTTGTATGTCCGGCGTATCAGAATGCGACCATCTACGAGTAAAAATTGTTGATTTCACCGACCCGCAATATGCTAAATATCGAACCGGAGACTGTCACGGTGCCATCAGTTCCGAATTACTCAAAAGCATCGGCGGCGAGAAAAATCGAGCCAGCCAATTCCGTTTCGCTTGGCTACGCAGTTGGAATTCAGAAAATACAGAATCCTCACCCCAAGTCAGCTTTTTGGCTAAAGGAACCCTCCGTCCCGATGACAATTTACTCGAATCCGACGCCGACTCAGAAGGGAACAAACCTCAACTTATTTTAGACCGTTCCAGCATCAAAGGCATCAATAAAAAACAACTCAAAGAACTCATTCCCTGTGGCGATTACGAATTACCAAAAGCCATCCTTGGAAACCGCAAAAACAGTCAAATCGGCATCACCCAAACAAGCTGGCAGTCTACTGGAGTTTGGTTCGACGAAGAAGCCCAAAGGCAAGACTTAGTACCAACAACTAAAGCCGAAGCCCAAAGACTGGCAGCACTGCAACGCGATCCCATGAAATTGCGCCAAGCGATGATTGAAGATTATGACAAGCGCGAAGCATTTTTAGCGCGTTTGAATGAAAAAAAACTCAAAGAACAGCAGGAAAAGCTATCAACTACAATTGACGACGAAATTAACGGTGACAGCGAGGAAAGTACCGAGGATAAAAAGCGGGAAAGACAGGACATCCAGATGCTCAAAGCCGATAAATTCGGACTGATGATAGGCAGTCCCGAATTCACCAATATGGCAGAAAGGTGGCTGGCATCCAAATGGCGAAATCTGGCAACCAGGGGAGCTTTATCAATGACTTCTGCAATGGCTCTACCCTGCGAAGATTTACCCAAAGGCACGGTTTGCGCTAACCATTTAGAAGAAGGAGAATGCGTTCAAGGTCGATTCCCAATTCTCAACAAAGATGGTCTGAGGATATATCAAAATGTACACGCAAAAAACCTGGAAAATATTCCAGAGGAAACCCGCGGTGTCATGTCGAAAATCAAAGGGGTAATTTGGTTCAATCCCAAAGACTTAGAAAAGTTCCATCAAGGAGACTTTGACGGTGACGAACCGTTTGGCATCGAATCTCGAAAAATCCCTCAAATTGCCCAACAAATCTTACCAGCACAAGACGAATTATTTGACTTCGGAGAAGTGGTACAAGCGGAGAAAGTTCCCTATACTAAAGCTCGGTATCGAGAAGACGACCCCGAAGTCAGAGAAGGTAAAGTTAAAGCAGGTCAACGCAAATTTACCACCCTAGAACAAATTGGAGTTGCCAGCTCTCAAAATGAAGTCGGAATCGTCGCCTTAGCCATTGGCAAAGTAGCAGCAGCACTCCCCAACCCCGGCGAAGATGAAAAGCTATTTCTCAAGCAGCAAAAGCGATTTATCGCTGCTCTCAGCATCATGGAACAGTACGAAGTTGACTACCAGAAAAACTCGCTGCGCGGTAAAGATGCCAAAGAAGTGAAAGAGAAAACAAATCTAAATCCCGACACTTTACTAGAAAAAGTAGATGAATGGTGCGAGAAACACAAAAGCTGCACTTACTTTTTCCAGTACAAAGGAGACGAGCGACTGTACAAACAATTTCCCATGCCCGCCGACTTTCCCAATGCTGTTTACGTCCTAGCCAAAGAAGCCGTTAACCCTTATTGGGAACAGACGCGGCTCATCCACCGCAACCGAGATGAATTTCAGCACATTCTTCCCCCAATTCCGGCTCATTTAATCGTGTCGAAAGACAATCGCCAGCAACTGGATGCAGCAGGCATTGAGTATGAAAAAGAAGGGAAGGAATTGCACGTTTCCTATGAGTACAAAAATGCCTTAGTAGAGAGAGGAATCGAGTACCGACACAGCAAAGAAAATGACCTGCATTGGGAAGAAAACGAATTGCAATGGGCGAAAGACCTGGTGCAGCGCTTTCAAGAGGACAAAAGCATTATCTACGATCGCACTGGCAGCGATATCAAAACTCGAAAAGAGGAAATGGGCAAACTTTATGACAGTTATCGAGCGGAGATTGACGAAATTTGGGATACTCCTGAAAGAAAAACCAGGGCTGCTCATGCCTTATTCCAAGCTACCCACACTTCCGATAACCTGAGCAAACACCGGACAATTTGCCAGAAGGTAGCAGAGGATTTGGAAATTACCTTTTCCCTACAAGAAGACTACGAATTGCTCCACGAAGCCTTACCGCGAGATGTCTACGTCCTACAAGTTCCTTTCCAGAAAGTGAAAACTAAAGACGGCAGAACCATTGACCTTCCTAACCAATGGAAAGACGCACTCGATAGCAAAGGGATTGCATACGAAGCCACTGCTCATCCCGAATTGCCGTTAGTTGAATTCGCCTTCAAAAACTTACCCCAGAGCATGGTGGCGAAACTAGATGGCAAATATGGAGATAATTCCAACGACCATATCGACACCGACTCTTTGAAGGTAACAAACTACTCCGGTAATGAAACCAGACTCCTCATCGTACCTCCCGTCGATTGTCGGTGGATTGAGTCTCAAGATAAAGCAGGTAGAGGCGCACTTGTTTACAAATTATTCATGGATGAAATCTCTGATGCTTTGTCAAACTATCGGGTAAATCAGATAGAAGTAGTCAATGTCAAACATCCCGATAACGATTACTCAGAGGAAGATTTCTCCAAGTCAAAATGGAAGGATCGGAAAGTCACTGTGCAAGTGGGAACGATCGATTTACCTCCCACTCACGAGAAGTATTACCGATTTCAAGGCACTCCCATTATCCAGCTTGACGATAAAAACTTGGGTACATTTTCCCCCGAAAGTCCTAAGTTTCCCCCTGGAACTACTTTTGAGGCGACGCTTTCCCCCGACAAAGGCGGCAGGTCGGTGATGCTGAAAGTCGATCGCGAATCAATTCGGTTGCCTGAAATTCAATTGCCCGCGATCGATTCATCTGAAGTATCTCAGACTTCTGATTTGGCGAAGCCTGCGGGAAACGCGATTCGCTCAGCGATCCGCCCAAACGGAATCGCTCAAAACAGTAGCACGTATCAACCGCCAAAATTCCAACAAGAATCTGCTTCAAAACCAGAAACGGCAGTTAATAACGGAAAACGCGACACCACCAACGCTAAAGCTGACAACTGGCGGCTTTCTCTGCAAGACACACTCTTTAGCGTCGTGTCGGAAACCTACAAGCAACGGCGATCGCACCTTCCTTCCGATAGTACCCAGCACTTCAAATTTGGCGACAACCAGTGGACGGCTTACGTGCAGCCGAACGGGGATTGCTTTGTCAGAAACGAGTCCAAGCGCACCGTGTTTAAAGCCAACGTTAACACCGGGGAGGTTCAAATTCCTCTGACAGAGCAAGCAGCGGCTCGTTTTCAAGAGATGATTGTGGAGCGAGAGAAAGCTTTGTCCCAGTCCCGGCCTACTCTCGCGCCTGCGTCTGAATCGAAACCGAGGGAGTTGGAAATGGTTTAGTCGATAAGGGGTGGTTGGGGAACTGGGGGCGATCGCACAACTTTAACCCCGAACCAGAGGAGATTGTTGTATCGAAGGACTGAATTACCGCGAAGTAGTCTAAACAATTCTTAAAAGTCATGCCAAAAATCGGTATCCGCTCTGTTGCCTCGCTGGTTCAGGTACTAACCCCACTGATATTACGACAAAGGTCAGGTTCTTCTAAGAAGTAATGCCTGCCAGCAATAAGCGCGAGTTGCATCCTTCACACAGGGATGCAACTTCTTGTGAGAAGAAACAACACTACAATTGTTACTGAGGCCTACAAAAAGCTTTATATTTTAACCCTTATATTTCCTCTTATTTCCTCTTTTTTCCTAATATCTCCTACTTGTCCCTAATATTTCCTAATATTTCCTCCAAAATTCACAAAATTTAATTAACTTGAATTAACTGTCGCTGCTTTTTAACAGATTTTTTGTACTCCGACACCTCTTAAATCCTCCTAGTTAGTGTCCTACTCGCATAGCAAGCCATGTCAAATGTACGTACAAGAAGGGTAAAAAGGAGTAAATCGCCCAAACCGCCCACTTATCAGAATTTGTGAAAGGACAACGACATATCTTCGCTTCAGCACAAGTGGCTGACGGATACCTCTCCTCTGGCTACCGCCAGTATTGGGGCGCTCACTTACTCTTAAAATTGACCGAATGCCACAAAAACACTACACGCCCACTGAAATGGCGCATCCAACCAATGCTACCGCCCCTAAACCAAATACGATCGCCCTGCCTGACTATTGGGCGCAACCGGATTTCAAATTTGGGGATACGGTGAAAACCAACGACGAATCTTATATCGTCATAGGTTTGGCTATGGACACACACTTGGACATTTGGAAATACCTGTGTCGCGCCCCGAACAATACAGAGCGATTCTTCTGGGAATATCAACTCAGACTTGCTTAAACTACCAGTACGAAATATTAAGACTTTGTTGAGCGGCGGCGATCGCAAACTAAGAGCCGTCCTCAACAAATAAGCAAGATGGGCTGCAAACCATGCTCAACAATGATGTAATTTGCAGGCTTCCATACAACAATGTCCGACTTTGACAATTTCATTGGCTACAAGCAATCCAGGCAGCAGTATCCACCCTCGAATCAGCCATATGGATGATAAAAACTGCTCCGGTCACTTCTCACTAATGCAACCTGTGACCGAACAAAACATAAACCGAAAGAAACAGCCTCATCTCCAACAGAATTGCTGAAAATTGAATCAATAAAAGCAATGGATCAATCACCGCGCAAACCTTGCCATCAAGGTTCAGGAAATTGTAGCGAACATCGGTTGCTCAGCATTAAATTAACTTAATGCCAACAACTGCTCTGACCTAATCCCTTGCTGTTCAACTTAGCCTTGATAAACCATTAGTTAGCCATAGAAAATTGATGTGCTTACAACTGCAACTCTCCCCAAAAACCAACTTTCCAAACCCAACGGAAAGACTGAAGTAGTCCGAGTGCGCCTAACCACCTTTGAAAAGGCAGATTTAGTGAAGCGTGCCGCAGAATCAGGTGAAAAAAGCCTGTCTGACTACTTGCGTAAACGCGCTTTTAGCCTTAACCACACAGTTCCCGCTATCAATGAAGGAACTTGTGCCCAACTGCGAATAATGAGCACGCACATTTGCCAAATGACCAGAGGTGTAGAGACAGCAGTCAAAGCAGGAAAGTTACCCAAACAAAGTCTAGAACTTCTGCAAAAATTCAGCAGAATGCTAGGCGAATATCACCAAGAACTAAGAGGGAAAGTCAGGAGAGAACTTTTGAGCGAAACCTGCGAACAAACACCCCCACTTGTGGATTACCAATAAAGCAATCGCTCAATTAGCTAATAATCCTGTTTGACAATCTCAAGCGCTGCTGAAAATTTAAGCTCAAACCTAATGATAACCTCGATTTTCCTCTCATGAGGTGAGAAAAAATGGCGGCAAAACTCTCAACTAAGACCAACTCCAAAAGACAATTTTCTGCCCCAAAGCGTACTTGGTCTGTCCTAACGGCTACAGAGCCCAAACACGTCAAAAAACTGGAACACATTCAGGAAACCCTCGATGCTGCCATAGAAACAATCCAAGAAGAAGGTGGCATTGAAGACTGGGAAGATTTCAAAAACTTCGTTGAATCCTTCAACAAACGACCCGACAGAGTCAATGAATCTGGCAATCATAAAGCTAGTGTCAGCATGGATTTAGTTACTGAAGGAAAAGGAGGCGAGGTGTCTGGCTTTGTTTTCTATTTAACTAAAGACCCCAGCCAAAGAACCAGCGGTGTCTATTTAGTTAAAAATTTGAAACAGGCTGACGTTGAAACGAAAGACAATAACAATTACTATACTCCATCCCAAATTATGGACTTAATCGGGTTGGATACCAGTGATGAATTAGAGGAGGACGGCATTTCCGAAGAATTTGATGAAGAACTAGATGAGGAATTGGAGGATGATTTAAGCGATCTAGAAGAAGATACAGACCTTCCCAGCCACAATACGCAAACTCGCAAGTCATCGCAGTCCAAACGGCAGCTAGGAAAGTCAGTAGCTCCTAAAAATGCTACCAGCAGAACGCAAAAAAAGGAGGAAGAAGATAATATTGAAGAACTATTTTCTGATGATGAAGATGCTCCTCTCCCCAATGGTGTATTGGGCAATATAGCTAAAAATCGCAGCGTTTTCAATCAGAATGGTAACGGACAAATCAAGCAAAAAGTGGCTGAACAGCCAGAAGCAAAATATCCCTTACTCGACACCCTTGAAACTGTTCTAAAAGAAACCGAACGCCAAGGTGCAAATGTCGCTTCTATGGGAAGCGAAATTAACGGCTTAACCGTAAGTGGCTTAACCGTCCAAACTGCCTCTTTAATGGGTCTACTTGGAGCCAAGAGTATTGGGGATCTCATTGATTACATTGAACGAGCGAGGGAAAAGGAACAGGCAGAAAAACTCGAAAAAATTCTCGAACAAATTGACTCATTAAACGATCGCGCCGACCGAGTTGCGACTCGTGCTAAACACGCTGATGTCATTTCCGGCATAGAGGCGATAGATACACGCACTGAAAAACTTGCTGAACGGGCTAAGCAGGTATTAGAACCGCCTGCTGCAACTGAACCAGAGGAATTGGAAACGAGCCAGCCTCAGAGAAGCGATCGCGACATTGAAGCCAAGGCCACCGAGGGAATTAAAATCAGCAATCCCGAAACCAAGGCAGCTCAAATTGGCGAAAGAATTGGCGATCTAGAGAGCAAGCTCAACCCAAACTCCCAGAAATCTACGCCTCTAAAGCTCGATAAAGATACCAGCATCAGCGAACAGTTAGACCAAATTCAAGACTATTTAGGCAACCTCTCAAAAAGGTTGGATCGCCTTGAAAGTATCGTTGACAAACTGGAACATAAAATGACCGTTCAGATGCCTGTTGAATCAGAATTTAATCCTAATTCACAAGTGCCAGAAACTCGTCAAAAAGTTCAGCCCACCGTTACTTCACCTAACAGTATCGACAAGGAGGAAAGCGAACCAAAGGATCTTCTTAGTAAAATGGTAGCTCAAACAAAAGTACAGCAGCAACGAGAAACTGTAGCAGATTGCTTAGTCAATTATGCTTTCGCTACGGGGCAGTCTCCCCAATCGGATATTGCTTTTAATGGTGGCGGCAGCTTGAATGTAACTGCTGAAAACCACGAAGTCAAAGTTGTCGTCAAAGACAGCGATAATACCGAAATTTTTTCGGGAACCAAGAATGGATCTCGCTGGAAATTTGAACCGAATCGGGACAAACTAACTCCCGAAGAAAGAGAAGCCATTTTCAAATTGCCTCAGTCGGAAGAAGAATACAACAAGCTAGCAACTGCCCAGGCTTTAGTTGAAAAGTTTCAGGACACCTTCCCCAAACGCTTTAGCGGGGAAAAAGATCCAGTGTTTCCTTGGAAAGAATCGCGTCGCGAAGACGGCACTCCAGGGGCAGTCAAATACGAATTTGAAATCCTGGATCTGCCGGACGGGTCAAAACAACTGATAGGAACTGACCCCCGCCAAGGTGATGCACAAGTGTTCGATGCCGTTCTGGTCAAAGGAAAGCCACCAGACGTTCGGCAGTGCCACATTGCTGTTGAAGAAATGGAGGCTGTAGTCGGCTCCCCAGAGCCACAAAAAACTCAATTTAGAGATTCTCAAGCATCTAAAGACTACAACTATACCTCGCCAGAACGCAAAGAACGATCGCAAGAAGACAGCAACGAATTGCAAGCTTAAACCACTTTGAGGACAAATCCAATGCAAAACGATTACTTACACAACAACTACCACTCTCATGGCGATCGCACCAGCGTTGCTAACCAAAGCATTATCCACAAACGCCGCAGCCATTTTAGCAAATTCATGCGTAAATTCAAACTCAATAACGCCGATTTAGCCTTCATTGCAATTTGCCTAATTGCAGCCATTTATCTAACTCTTGTCCAGCCCTTATTTGTCAGCGTATTTAGCTGTGCATCTCTGGTGTTCTTCGGACTATGGCAAATTACCCGCAGCATTCCCATCCTCGAAAAACTGCTGGGCAGCAAAATTCGCTTCTGGCACTTAGCCGTTGCTGTCATCACAGTAACAATGTTCCTGAATAACTTTCAGACCCCAGCCCAAGCCGTTTTTCTAAGCGGTCTCCAAGCATTTATGACCAATCTAGCAACCGAAGCTGGAGCAGCCGGAGGAGGAACAGCCATTGACGAATCAACAATCGCTTTAATTTTCAATGCCATTCGAGGCATATTTCTCTTGCTAGTAGCCGCCGCAGCTTTATTCGCTTACAACCAAGCGCAGCAAGGCAACGATTGGCGGCCAATTGTCACCCAAATTGCCCTCGCCTTCGGCATTGTGATTGCCATAGACGTAGTAACGTTCTTATTCATCGGCGACGGTAGCGGTACAACAGCTCGTTTTGCCCCCAACCTGCCACCGCTGGGAGTAATTACAACTTTGACCTTTTAGAACTAAAAAAAGGAGTCACTAATGGCTTTACGAGATCCCGAAAAAGACTTTATCAGAGTCAATAAAATCCTGGGCAAACAAGCAAGTATCGGGTTCATCCCTGCCAATCAAATTCTACCTTGGTGCTTCTTAACCGCCATTGCCTACACCTTAACAATGGGTCTATTTAGCCTGGGATTGGGTTGGTTCTTCACTGTCTCGCTTTGGCTGATTGTAAGCTGGTGGCTCCTCACAGGAAATCAACCCCACCTCTTTACTGACAAATTCCGCAAGCCCCCCGGAGATGAGTGGTGCAGCGGCGACAGCTTCTATATTTCTCCCATCTCTTCCCTGCGCCCTCCTAGCATCCAAGGCAAACCTTACGATTCGCAAATCCGCATCAAATTGAAGCCCAAAATTGTACCCAATCAATATGGTGGAAGGAGCAAATTTATGCCTTTCCAAAATGAAATTAACCTCTGCTGTTTAGTGGAAATTGAAAAAGATGGCAGACAAGTGTCTGGGATGCTTCTCAATAACGGGACTAGCTACCAACTGGTATTTGGATTCCGTCTCCGAGGGCTTCACAACCTACTGTTTAGGAACGAAGTATCGGCATTTGCAGCTTCTCTTGAAGAAGGAATGAAAGACATCCCACCCAGTGAAAAAATCACTTTCTGCACCGGTTGTTACAGTAGCGATGCTGATCGGCAAAAAGAATTAGAGCAACTAGCTGACACCGCTGAACTCCAACCCGTATCTGTACTGCTCCGAAATGAACAGCGCCGCCTCCAACAACAAACTAATCAAGGCACTAGACAAGTATGGGAGCAAATTGCTTTCTGTACTTGGACTGCCGATAACGAAGGCGAAACCATCTCCAGGGATTTCATTGGCAAAGCCATTGATGGAGTCAAAAAATTGTGCGATTCCATTGTGGAAACCATTGCAGGGAACACCAGAATTTACAGAGAGCAATTTTACACCAAGCTGCTCCTCAACTCTTTTGAACAAGGATTCCTCCGCTGGGAAATTCTCCTGAACACCAAAATGGGGCTAGAAATTAGTCCTATGAATTCCTCAGAACTTTGGGAGTGGCTGTGGCTGCGATTTAACAGCAGTAAACCACCGCAAATCCCTCAAATTGTTAAACTTGAAGAAACCCATTCTGGCTATCAAATCAGCGAAATTAAGACAACTGACAAACACATTTGTACAGTTTTAATTGAAGGAACGAATGGGGTATCCTCCTGCCCCGAACACCGCAAGACCAACAACCGCGTCTATCTCACGGGAAAGGGAAAAGAATGCGCTGTTCTGACAATGTATGACGCGCCCGCAGGCTGGATTAATACCCGCCAGCAATTGAAATGGATTTGGGAGGTAATGTCCTCAAGCTACGTCCGCGATACAGAAGCTTGGATAGAAATTAGCGCCGGAAATTCCCTTGTAATTAATGATAACTTAGCCCGACAAGCTAAAGGAGCAAAAGCCGCTAGTAGCAGAGCGATAACTAAAGGGCAAGGGCGCGATATTGGCGCTGAAATTAAACAGGAGGAATCTTTCGATGCCCAGCGCCGACTTTACCAAGGAGCCGTACCCCTAAATGCAGCCGTTGCCTTTTTAGTGTACAGAAACACAGCGGAAGAATTGAGTCAAGCCTGCAATGTACTCTCTAATAGTTTTGGAACTGCGAAAGTCATCCGCGAGCGGAACGTTGCCTGGGATATTTGGCTGCAATGCCTGCCCATTACTTGGAAATGGTTGCTGCATAGCGGTTCATTTTTGAGCGAACGCCGCCTCACCCTCGACACTGAAACTGCCGCTGGAATTCTACCGCTAACAGTTCCCCGCGACTTGGATAAAAAAGGAGTTGAATTTATCACCCATCGAGGCGGAAAGCCAATTTTTATCGATTTGTTCTACAACCAAATTAGCCGCGCTTTAATTACTGGCGAATCAGGTTCAGGCAAAAGCGTTTTGGGTTGGCGTTTTACTCTTGAAGCCTTAGCTAATAACATCCCTGTTGTCGGGATGGACATCAGCAGCGGCGGTAACAGTACCTTCAAAACCGCAATCGAACTTTTGGGCGACCAAGGTGCTTATTACGACATCAGCCAAGGGTCTAGCAATTTAGTAGAACCGCCAGACCTCCGCAAGTTCGACAAAGCTGAAAGAGAACGAAGAATGGAATCTTGGAAAGAATTTATCCGCAAAGCTGTGGTGGCGATCGCCATGGGCAAAATTCACAACCCCCACCTAGCCCAGCGAGTAGATTCAATTATCCTGCGAATGCTCGATATGTACCTCAGAGATCCCGAAATCATCGCTCGCTACAACAAGGCATTTGAAAAAGGTTGGCGATCGCCCGAATGGCAGCAAATACCAACTCTCCAAGACTTGCTAAGGTTTTGCAGCAAAGAAAGGCTCAATCTTAAGTCCTTTGAGGAGTTAGACAGACTAGCCATCAATCAAATCCTCAGCCAAGGAAATGCTTTGCTAACATCCCGCTTAGGAAAAGCCATCGGTCAGCCCAGCACATTTTCCCCTGAACCGGCTGTTAAATTCTTCGCCCTATCGGGACTTTCTAACGAACAAGATGCCTATTTAATGGCAATTAACGCCCATGCTGCTTGCATCCGCAACGCTCTTTCTCACCCCAAAAGCTTATTTATTGGAGATGAATTGAGCGTCCTACTCAAAAAAGATGGTTTTGCATCAGTTGTCGGCGAACTCTGCGCCACTGGTAGAAAAGATGGCATAGCCGTCTTGCTATTGAGCCAAGATTTTGATGCTATCTGCGAATGTTCGGCAGGAGCGCAAATTATACAAAATATGGTCTACCGAATTACCGGCAGAATCACCAATTCTGGGGTAGCAGCCGCTCACAAATATTTAGGGTACGACCCGCAAATTATCAGTTCCAATGCCACAGAATCTTTTCTGCCCAGAGCTGCTGACCTCTACTCGTGCTGGCTGATTGAGAAAGGAGGAAGATTTTGGCGATCGCGATTCTACCCCGGAGAGATGATGTTGGCATCAATTGCTAACAATCAAAATGAAAAAGAGGCCCGAGATCGCATCATGGCTCAATATCCTCCTACCCTCAAAGGGCAGCTTCAAGGGCTAAAGCATTTCACCCAAGAATACATTGCAGCGGTGAAAGAAGGAAAAGGCTTCGACCACATTGGTCAAAATTTAGAAATTGCCACCATAGCTGCCTATGCTCAGCCAAAAGTAGCATCCGACGTTCACAGCAACAATTCTCAAGTTTTTGCAAAAATCCCCAAATAACTGCCATGAAATATCAACTTCAATTAATGCAGCAACCTGCTACAAAACTAGCAGCAGTTTCCCTGTTAGCCAGTTGGGAATTAATCGTTCAAGTCAGGCCAAGTTTAGCTCAAACAACTCCTCCTTTCGTACCCAATACACAAGGAGTAGCTGTGAAAACTCCAGCCCCAAGCGTTTTCGTACCCGGTACACAAGAAGCGACTGTGAAATCTCCAGCCCAAAACATTTTCCTGCCAAGTACACAAGAAATGACCGTGAAACCTCCAACCCCAACTGCGGGAAGTTTCTTAGCACCCATTCAAGATGTTTTCAAACAAGTCAACGATTTTATCGGCGACATCCAAGGGTTCGTGCAAAACGAGCTATTTGGCTCCTTAAACGAACTCCTTTCCTCTTCTCTCGGAGCTATCCAAATTCCTGATTTGAGCCAAGTCAGCAGCCAAATTATTAAAGCTCCAACATCCCAGACAGAAGGAACAAAACTATCAGATTTACTCGAAACTAAATCGAGCAAATTAGACGGCAAAGGTTCATATAACATCATGTCTGACTTAGACGCTCAAGCTCAGCGCAGCGCCGCTATCGGCATAGCTGACGGAGCAACCCTCAGCAAAGAAGCTCAAACCAACAGCTTCCAAGTGTTAGAAGCCACTCGCCAAGATACCGAACAAAACATCCAATTGGGCGAAGAATCCCAGAGTCTCGACGTTACTCAACAAATTCTCCAAAACCTATCCCAACAGACCGCATTGAGCGCACAAGTCCAGATGCGAAATTTACAGGAAGCTCAGCAAGCTCGCACAGATCGAGCCATTAATAACGTGCTGCTATCGCAAGCTGCTAAGGAAATATCCGCGCTCAATACGGGAGAGCGCCGAGGCAGCACTGCGTCTGGAAACCAAGCCAGCTATCAGGCGGGAATGCTGATGCTCCCCGGCGGTGGCTATTTGGGAAAACCGAATGACAGCAGCACAACCCCGATTTCAACTAACAGGTTTGTCGCTCCCAATTAATGCTCCGATCCGTTAAATTGAATCCGCGATTCTTGACCTAGTTTAGGTACAGACTGACAGTTTTGTCGAATACAAATTTAAAGTTTTTTCCGAGGAAAAATGAAAGAATTTCTAGCACAAATTACACCACCGACGAGTGGTGCAGAAGGATCATCCTTGGACATCGTTAGCGAGTCAATTAACCTGGCTAAGACTACCTCAGAATCTTGGGACAAAGTTTGGATTAGCACGATTGACCCAATCGCTTCTGGGCTGTGGGTCGGCTTAGTATCCCTCGGCATCACCCTAGCAGCCGTCAGCATCCTGTTCTTAACTCTAAGCAGCGGGAAAGACATTATCGAAAAGCAGTCATGGTCAGAACTAGCAGCACTGTTCGTCTGGCCGCTCGTCATCATGCTGTTCCTCGGCGCTAACGGCAAATTGCTAGCCAATACCGTCATTTTTACCAGAAGTTTTGCCTACAGACAAGTCCAGAGTGTCCTAGAAGCGCAACTAGGAGAAATGACATTTAGGGACGCGATCGCCAACGTCACTATCAGTAACATCGGCCGCCAACAACTAGAAAATCTCTACGGTGAATGCCGAAATAAAGTCGGACAAGAACTGGTAACCTGCTGGAATTCCAAGCAACAAGCGGCTCAGAAAATCGTTAGCGAAGCTGAAAGGCAAGCCGCCGGCTCTGCCCCTCTGCAAGCGCTGCGGGCTTTTGGTGAAACCCTCTGGAATAATAGCTTGCTCGGTGCTGCTCAAGATGCCACGACTTTTATAACTGACCCCGGTTCAGTGTTTCGAGAAAAAGCAATACCAATCATCCGATTCATTCTTTATAGCATCCAGTGGGCGTTTGTCAACATCCTTGAAGCAGCCCTTTTACTAACAGCATTCTTTTCGCCGATCGCGATGGGGCTGTCGCTACTTCCCTTGCAGGGCAGGCCCATTTGGGCTTGGGCAACTGGATTTCTGAGCTTATTTGGTGTCCAACTTGGATACAACATCGTTGTCGGGCTAGCAGCCACCGTGCTAGTCAATTCTGGAGCCGAATTAGCCAGCGATGTCGCCTTCCTCTTTTTCATCAGCATTTTCGCACCCGGCTTAGCCCTATTAATCGCCGGCGGAGGAGGAATTGCCCTATACAACGGCATTGCTAGCAATGCTAAACAACTCGTTGATGTTTTGAGCAACGCCATAGGAGCAGCCGCTAATTTGGCGATGAACAAAGGATTTAAGTAATGTCACTAATTACCAAAAGATTTTATGAAGCTACAAAGATTTTCACAAACTGCATTGTTGCCAGAAGCTAAAAATCTACTGGCATTGTGCTTCCTCATCCTAACTGGAGTAAATATCCTCGCCCTAATTCTGCACCTCTTCGTCGCGTACCGAATCAACTCGGTAGCTGCTATGAAGACAACGCAAGTCCAGCTAATCAACGGTCAAACTTACTACGTAGCAGAACGAGATCGGTTTTTTCGGTATCCCTCAGTCATCCAAAATTTTGTCAAAAATTGGGCAGAGTTAACCTTCAACTGGGACAATAAAATACCAGGAACTAACGATACAGATTCAGGGATTAAAGTCAATTCCAAACGAGTTCCTACCAGCACTTATTTTGCTTCGTTACTCCTAGAACCCAATTTTGGCAAAGCTTCTCTCCCTGACATAGCTGAACTCGTCCCCAATAAAGTTTTTACGGGTCAATTGCGAGCAACTGTCATCATTTCTTTTTTATCCGAACCCAGAGAAGTCCGTCCCGGCGAATGGGAGATTGACATGATTGCCACTCGGTTGCTTGTCGATCGCACGTCAGGAATCGATCAAAGAATTCCTTTCAATCGCACTTTCCGAATCAAAGCAGTAGAAATCCAAACCCCGCCGCTAGGTAGTCAAGCCTCAGCTTTTGAACAGAAAGTTTATGAGCTTCGCTCGGCCGGCTTAGAAATCAACAAAATTACCGAATTCAAACCCAAATAATAGGATAAAAATCGAAATAATAGGAGATAAAAACATGAGTGAAAAAGAACTTCAAAATGGACACGAATTTGATGGCGAACCCGATGAAATTGAAGAAGTTTCCTACAATACGCCACCTAACAGCACAACTAGCCATCCTTTTAATGGCAACAATTCCTCTAATGAAGCCAATAACTTTTCCCACAGTTTTAATGGCAACAACTCCTCTAATGAAGCCAATAACTTTTCCCACAGTTCTAACAGTTTTCAGGCAGCTAACGCTCCTGATGGCGCTGGCAGCAATGGTAAAAAGACGTTCGGCTTGCGCTCAGTTGAGCCGTTGAGCCGTGAGGAGGAAAGAGAATTAGCTGGACATGACGGAGAAACCGATGAATTATTGACCTCTGAACACAGAATTAAACAGGACAACGAAGGAGCAGAAACTCATCCTGTTTCTGAGAAGCCCGAAGTTCGGACGTTTTCAGTATTAATGGGTACTGGCGCAGTTCTCGGCATCTTGGGATTCTTTTGGTTTGTGTTCTTTGCTCCTAAACCCGTCCGCCAACAGGCAAAAACGACGAACCCTAAACCTGTTCAAGTTTCTGAAGACGAGTCAGGAGAACTAAAAAGCCGACTGGCATTTCAAGATCAGCAGCGGGCGCTGGAAGTTCAGCCTCCTGAACCTAAAAATCGATCGACCCCTGCTCCCAAACCGATGCCTGCACCAAAACCTGCACCAGCCGCTAGAAGGTCTCAACCCCCGAGGCCGGTTCAAAACTTTAATCCGCCACCAAGGACGGTACAGACCATTCCTCCTCCACAGCCGCCATTACCGCGCCCTGCACAGCAGCCTGCACCGCCCCCGCCTCGCCCTTATCTTACGCCATTACCGCGCCCTGTCCCACCGCCCGCGCCGTTGGCACTTCGACCTGTGCCACCACCAGAAAAAGTAGACCCTTACGAGCGCTGGGCCCAATTAGCTTCTCTGGGGCAAAGCAGAGGTCAAGAAATTAAAGAGCTAAATGGTCAAGGTATTGCTGCCAGTTCCGCAATTTTCCCGATCGCACCGGGGATAACAGCGACAAGTTACCCTGCCGTGCGGTCAGTAATGCCAGTAACGACACCGCCCCCTAGCACAGTAGCAATTGCGCCAACAGCAGCACAGGCAACGCTTCCCAGCACAGTAGCAATTGCACCAACAGCAGCACAGGCAACAATTCCCAGCACAGTAGCAATTGCACCAGTCCCATTGCCTCAACAGCAATCAGTGCCGCCGATTTCTCAAAACCCGCAGCCAGTGCTAGTCAGTTCGCCAAAAAGCCCACAATCGTCTGCACCAATGCAAGAGATACCAGCGATCGCAATTGGAGTTACTGACTCTGCTGCAAACGCCAATAGAATGACCCCTGGAGAAGCTGGAATCCTCAACCGCACGACCGCCGGCGAAAACACTGAAGGCAGCACAGCAATGAGAGAGATAGCCATCGGGTCATCTGCTCAAGCCAAGGTAATCGTGCCGATGATTTGGGACGAAGCAGGCCAAAGCCCAACAGCCGGAAGGTTTGCCGTCCAATTGACCGAGGACATAATGGCAACTGACGGGGCGATCGCCTTACCATCTGGCACCGTCTTAATCACTCAAGTAGAAAATGTCACGCGCGGAAATCGGCTGGTTTCTCAAAGCGTAGTAGCGCTTGTTTACCCCGATGCTGCTGGCCGCATCCAACAAGTACCCATTCCACCCGGAAACTTAATCGTTCGCGGAACCGATAACCAACCTCTCATTGCCGACAGTTTATTTGACAGAGGTTCTGAAATAGCCAAGGCTGATATTTTAGTAGGAATTCTTGGCAGCTTGGGGCGGGTAGGAGAAATAATCAATCGACCAGCCCAAGAAACTTTCAGCCAGCAGAGCGGCTTTTTTGGAAGTACGGCTGTTAAAACCACAACCTCACCTGAACCTAACATTTTAGCAGCCGCTTTAGAGGGATTCTTTACACCTACTGCCCAACGGCTGCGAGAAAGATCGGATCGCGACGCACAAGAACTTTTGAAGCGAGGCAATGTGGCGATCGTACCAGAAGGAACTCAAGTTTCAGTATTTGTCAATGCCTTTGTCACAGTGCAAAGATAACGGAGGTAAAATAACCATGAACAAACTCACTCGAAAAATTCGTTTGGCTTTACTTTCTCCTGCCTTAATAATTGCCACTGTATTCAGTACAGTTAATATTGGGCAAGCTCAAACATCAGCGCTAAAAATTGTCGGAAGAGATGCAGCAATCAATACAACTACCAACCTTCAAGTATGGTCTGGCCGTTCCAGCGTTATTGATTTTAGCCAGACTGGTGAAGTCATTATTTACATCCGGTTAGCAGATCCCTCCAGGGCCGTCTTTAACACTGATGCTGAATTAAAAACTAACCAAGCTAAAACCATATTTGTCCAACCGATTCAACCCTTACACTTCCCTGGCGCTACAACAGCAAACATTACTAACCTGTTCGTTAAAACTCGCTCTCCAGAAGGAATTGAACGCCTTTATACCTTTAATATCGTTCACCAGAATGGGCAACCTACTAATAATGGTATTGCCATCTCTACGATAGTGCCTGGGCAGGAACCCAGCGTAACTTTAGCAGACAATCGAACGGCGGCACTCAGCGACATCGAACGGGGATTAGACCTTGCCATCCTTCGAGGCTACACGCCTCCCAATGACCCCGTTGTCTTCAAAGTTCGAGAATTCATCTCTCTAGCTCGAAATGGCACAGCTATTGCTAAAGCTGCTGAGAGAACTAATCTATCAATGTCTGTTGTTATTTCACTAGGGCAGTTAGGTTTGACCAGGGAACCTTTGTATGAAATTCCAAAAACGCCATCTCCTTCGCTCCCCCCTTTAACTCGAACTCCAGGAAATTAAATCCGTTTACTCAACCAAAAATTTCAACTTCGTATCAAGCAATAGTTTGGACAGTTTTTAGCTCACAGCCTGAAATCCTTGCTGGTATGCTCAACTCATCAATAAAGGGTTTCCTTATCAAAAACCTGCTAATTTTGTCACTTCAGGAGTTGTAGGACTTGACCTAAATATTTCCAATAATCTACATCGTTGGGTTGAGCTCCTACAATCAACCTACTGTTGCTACTGTTGCATGATTTTGAAGAACTGGTAGGTTATTTCTGCCTTGCTAGAGTAGAAACTTGGTTATTTTACTCTAAGTTTGACCTCAGTTCTTACTTTCCCATCTCAAATTTATCGGTCATTTTTTAGGAACTATTTCATTGAAGCTATAGCTATAGATAGGGGTTCAGCCACTTGTAAGTCTTCAATCAGATTATCAACCCACCCCTGATAAGAGATGTATGGCACCTTAAAAACAGGTCTTAACTCTTCCCAATCCTCCACTTGAAAAAGATAGGGCGCTAACTGTTCTAAGTAGGAACGACCGAACTGAAATTCCATGTTGAGATTCCGAATCTTCGACAGTAATTTCTCTGAAATGGAAAGTTTTTCAAAGATCTCTAATTCTGAAATACCCTTAACTGCCATGCTGTCTATTAACAAGACATAAAGCCTTTTGCGGGATGTTATATCCGGTAATAAATCAGCTTTAATACGCTGTAAAAATAAGTCACGCTTCTGAATTTGTTCGGCAGTTAGCGTGGCATTGAAATATTGAATAAATGGATATTTTTCTCTTGTTAAGATACTTTCCGATACTTCTGCTGTCGTGCTTTTTTTTTACGAGCGATCGCCTCATAGGGATCTTCATCCCCTTCCGCATATTGCATCAACTCTGTCATAGACCAACCGATCGCATAGGCAAACTGGACTAACTTTTGCAATCTGGGATCGGCTTTGCCCTCGCTCCAGTTCACCAGGGTGTTGAATGAAACTCCTGTAATCCTTCCTAGTTCCCTAGAACTACCAACGCGCTCATCCTCCACCAACGCCTCTATTAACTGACCGAGACGTTTCTGGATTCCACTATCGAGCGCTAAATTTTCCTCTACTTTCGTTGACATTCCTGTTTTCTAATAGCTAAGGAGTTGCCGCAGGCATAATTGTATCGCCTGTATTATACCAGAATAACTCGTTTTACAGTCAATAGTATGATTCGCCTAACTTAATCTAAGCTCCAATCGCTAGCCTTAGACGGGATAATGATAGCCACTAATACTTTGACCCAAAACGTAACAATTCTTTACTTGATCAAAGTTCTACTCGGCTATATGCTAGTTAAATGATAAATACTTTTATCAGACCCTCAAAAAATTTTGCCTCACCCTAATCCTAGTCGGAATCGCAAGTGAGGCTATTCTACCAGTGGAAGAGATACAGTTGTACAGAAAAACAACCTTAGAATCCCCATTCTGATTTTTTTCTGAACTGGACTCTTCCCAGACATTAAACACCGACGGCTGTTTGACAGCGATAGCCACCGGAGCTACTGAAGTTGTCATCTGACTAAGAGTTAACTGCCAGACCGGGCAGACTCTTGACTGTACTTCCATCGGCCGGACTTAACCGACTCTTGATGGCGGTACATCACATCTATCGGCCGAATTGTTGGAGCCGACTCTTGATGATGGTACATCTCTGGCCGACTTGTTGAAACCAGCTTTTGATGATGGTACATCTCTGGCCGACTTGTTAAAGCTGCCTTGATGGTTTTTCCATATTAAACCATTAGAAGCACTGAATCAATAGGTATGTCTTAGAATTTCTAGTATTTAAGACATTTACTGCTCCAACATTCGGCTTCCTCTACCCTTTGGAATAGGAGCCAAAATGCACTACAACGACCTAAGCACCCGCCTGTACCAGGGCTTGTCGCGGATTCCTCAAGACTGGCAACTCTGCTTGCTCGACGGCAAGAAAGTCCCTCAAGGCACGGGCTGGCAGCAAAAGCCACTGACTCCCGCCCAAATGAAAGAAGCCGTAACCAACGGCTGGACGGTAGACAAAGCCGATGGCACTCAATACCGCTGCTACCCCAAAGGCTACGGACTGATCACCGGTACGCCAATTGCCGCCAACGGCGCTGCTTACGTAGTCATTAGGGCAATCAAAGACTGGCAAAAGCAAAAGAACTCAGAAACCGCGAAGACGGAGGAGAGTTGATCGCGATCGCTGACATTTACCCCCAGCCCTGCCACCGCCGCTACTGGGTGAGTGATCGCAACGGCCCCACAGAAGAGCGATTTACTTCGTGATGCGACGATAAAACTTTGTAATTAGCAAACCCATCAACCTGACAAGCACGATGGACCGACCATAACAGGTGGAGACAGATCACCCCCATGTCTGGCAAGAAAATCTGCGATCATCAAAACCTTGAGGTTAATATAGACTCTAATAACCTTAGCAACAGCTCCTACGCGGAGCCAAAGCAATCGCAACGGTCACATAAGTCATCTACAGAACCCCGCCTCTGCCAAAGAAAATTCTACGAAGAATGCCCCAGTAGTGCAATCACAGATACAATCTATACGGCTGGAGTCACTGGTATGGATTTCTGGGAAATAAGCGAAACCAGTTTGAATGGTCGAAAAGATTTTTCCAAAGGTCGAGTGGAATTGCAAATCCGCGATCGTTTCGACCTAACAGACTTTGCTGAAATTGCCTATCAAGCCAAGGAAATTATCGCCCAGAACTTCGGAGAAGAAACCCTCAAACTGCACTATGCACTGGCAATGATTGCCTTCCGCAAGCCCGAAGTCGGGAGAGAGCAAATTACAGTATCAGCATCTAAACTCCTAGCTGACTTTGGTGAGAATAACAAAAAGAAACACTACATCCCAAAAGCCGAACGAGACGCCAATAGCCAGCCAGCCCGATACCTTTCTAAAGAAGAAAAACTAAGAGCCTTAGCCTATCATGGATATCTGCTAAAACGATTAGAAGTTTCCGTTAAAGCTTGGCGGATACGCAATAAAATATTTACTATTGAACACTCCAATCTCTGGGAGATTTTTCAAATTACCGAGGTGTTTCATCAAGAAAAAAACACCTTGATCGATATTGAAATCACTTATCGCCCTGGCAAATGGTTTGACAAATTTGCAGGTCACGAATACTTGCGGGAATTTGGCTACATTACCAGCGAGGCGCTAAAACTAGATAATTACCAGGAAAAAATGGCTCTCAGACTGGCTTATTTTGCCCTATTTGCCCTGCAACAGCACAAAAGCGGTCGGTATCAAATAGAAACACTGCTGACGCGAATCGGGTATAAGAACGACATAGAGACAGCCAAGAGAAACGGAGTTACTGCCTCGAATTTAAAGCGCAGCTTCGATCGAGGGCTAAAAACACTGGGAAATTTTGAATACCCCTACCTCTTTGACTACGAGCCCGATGTCCCTGACTGGGCGCATCCAAACAGCAAAGTCAAAAAGCCTAATCACTGGTTTGAAACCTGGCTACAACTTAACGGGACTTTACGCCAGCCAGAAGCGCTACCCAAACACCCACAACAACCCGAACCAAAACCAGAGCAACCGCAACCGCCCAAAAGACCCGCCCACAAGCAGAAGTCAGCTCAGCCAGCAGCCAACCTAACCGAACCCATAGCTTTTGGTCAATGGGTGAGAGAAGCTCGGAAAACTATGGAAGAAAGCCTGAGAACAATGGCAAAAGAGCTGGGTATCTCAGCATCCCAGCTATCTCAGATTGAGAACGGCTGCTATCCACATACCATCAAGCCCAGCCTGAAAACCAAGATAATTCGTCACCTTGGCTTAAATGAGTAACTAGCCAACCAAAAGGCATCTTGCATCCAGCGGAAAGACTCCCAATTCAGGGGGTCTTTTTAGCTTTTTGAGCAGCAGAGTGTTTAAACCGCTAAACACCTAAAAAATTGGCAAATTTGCTTGAATCTCTTATCTGACAATGGTTTCAGCGCCTAAACACTTTGGGGGTATTCGGAAAAGTTTAGGGGGTATTCGGAAAAGTTTAGGGGGTATTCGGAAAAGTTGTAAATTTGAAACCTTTGTCCTGTATAGCTTTCAGCGCCTAAAAATCTCCTGAGTAGTTTGAGTAGTTTAACGGAGTGTCACTAACCACAGCAGCCGAGTCAGACAGGCTAAGGATTGATTTCAAATTCTGCCCAATATAAAACGTGACGAGAGAAATTTATCTGAGGTGCTGGAAGCATTGCCGTCAAACCAAGCGTACGGGAATTGCCCGCAGCCTTGCTGACACCAGAGAAACACCCCTACCCCTACGAAAAGCCCGCTCAACTCCACCTAACCCACAAAGGCTCACACCCCTACCTTCCACCAACACCGGGGGTGTCCAATGACATCACCCATCTCCCCCCTGTCCGAATGGCTGGCTTCAGGCGTAGACCCCGACCTCATCGCCCTTAACATCCAAACCCTCTCAGGCGACACCCCGTACCAATACCTCCTGTACGAAATCACCGCCGCCTCCGGCAGAGTCCACCCCGACGCACAATGGCGGTGGGCCAGAAAACACTACAGCCACATCGAACACGGTGGTTGGTGGTGTTCGGGCCTTGACCCCCTCAACAACTGGCAGCCCATGTATTGGGGCTGCTTCAAACCCTATCAGCCCCGCAACAGCTTCGACCCAAACGGTAAAACCAAGCCCGTCAAATACGAACACCCCCCCAAAACCCCCACCAGAGCCTTCTTCCTGCAAGTCCCGGACCACATCTGGGCAAAAGTCGCAGAACGCCACGGCGTCCCCATCGACCTAGAGGATTTGGGAGAGGGGGGGAGGGGGAGCAGGGGAGCGGGGGAGCAGGGAGGCAGAGGGGCAGAGGGGCAACACGGGCTAGGGGCAGCACGGGCTAGGGGCAGAGAGGAGATGGAGGACGAAAATCTCCCCCTCTCCTATACTCCCCCTCTCCCCCTCTCCCCCGCTCCCTCTCCCCCAAACCCGCTTCAATTCTGGGAATGGGTTTGGCTCAACAACATCCCCGTCATCATCGTCGAAGGCGCAAAAAAAGCCGGATGCCTACTAACACTGGGCTACGCCGCCATCGCCCTCCCCGGTGTCACCGGCGGTGTCAGAACCAAAACCCCTCAAGGGGAAAAATGCGACCCCTACCTCATCCCCGAACTCCAACACTTCGCCACCCCAGGGCGGGAAATCTACATCTGCTTCGACCGCGACAGCAAACGCCAAACCATCCAAAACGTCAACCGGGAAATTGGCAAACTCGGTCGCCTGTTCACAGCCGCCAAATGCCCCGTCAAAGTCATCAACCTGCCAGGGCCAGAAAAAGGCGTTGACGATTTCGTGCTATCAAAGGGCGAAGATGCCTTCAGCGCCCTCAAAAATGAAGCGCAAGGCTTCCAATTCTGGCTTGATAGGGAATCATGGCTTTTAACCTATCCCGCCTCTTTAAAGCTAAATTCTCGCTATCTGGGAAAACTCCCCTATCCAGAGTCCGGGTTAGCCTGCATCAAAGCCCCTAAAGGCACCGGCAAAACCCAAGCCCTGACTAACTTAGTCTCACAATCCCTTTCCACAGGCGATCGCCGCGTGCTGATAATTACCCATAGGATTCAACTGGGTAGGGCTATCTGTGCCAGCTTAGGAATCAACTACATCGACGAAACCAGAGACTCAGCCGAGGGTAAACTGTTCGGATACGGCTTGTGCATAGACAGCCTCCACCCCCTATCTCAAGCTAATTTTAATCCTGAAGATTGGGAAGGCGCGATCGTCATCATCGATGAGTGCGAACAAGTCATCTGGCACGCCTTAAACAGTTCAACTTGCCGCGAAAACCGAGTCACCATCTTGCAAACTCTGCAAGAACTCATCCACAATGTCTTGACAAGTGGCGGCTTAGTTGTTGCCCAAGATGCCGACTTATCCGATTACAGCATCGACTACCTAATAGCCATAGCAGGCATCCCTATTTCCCCTTGGGTTGTTATCAATGAGTGGCAGCCAAAACGAGGGCGAGATGTGACGTTTTTTGCCACTTCTAATCCGGCTTCGCTGTATGTGCAAATGGAGCAAATTCTCTCTCAAGAAGTCACTTCTTGTGACATTGAAAGCCGTGCCGAATGCTGTCCTATAAGCTTAAATTGTGCCGAATTTGGTGGTAAATATCCTGCTGAATGTAGTTCTGAAAGCCATGTCAAATGTTCTCCTGTAATCCAGGGTGAATATGGGTTAAAAAGCCGTGCCAATTTTTGTCCTATAACCTGTGCTGAATATGGCTTTAACACTCCTGCAAAATGCTCTCCGATAACCTGTACTAAATATGGCTATAAAAGCCATACTGAATATGGTCAGAAAACCTCAGATCAATATCCTGTAAAATGCGCTAAATATGACAGTAAAATCTGTGCTAAATATGGTCAAGAAACCTCAGATCAATATCCTGTAAAATGCGCTAAATATGACAGTAAAATCTGTGCTAAATATGGTCAAGAAACCTCTGGTAAGTGTCCTGTAAAACCTGCTCAATGTGACTGTAAAAGCCATCCCGAATATTATCAGAAAACCCCTGGTGAATGTCCTATTGTAAAACCTGCTGAATGTGACTGTAAAAGCTATCCTGAATATTATCAGAAAACCTCTGGTGAATGTCCTATTGTAAAACCTGCTGAATGTGACTGTAAAATCCGTGCTGAATATTATCAAAAAACCTCTGGTGAATGTCCTATTGTAAAATGCACTGAATGTGACTCTAAATGCTTTGCTAAATATGTTTCGGAAAACCCTAGTGAATATGACTGTAAAAACCCTGCTAAGTGTGATTGTGAAACAACCGCAAAATGTCGCCCAATAAACTTTACTGAATGTAACTTAAAAACACCTACTGAATATCACCCTGTAGAGCGATATCGACCGCGCATTATGGTTGTAGAAGACTCACAAAAAGTTACAGGAAATTGGTCTTGTCGCAACCTTGAAACCCAACTGCAAAAACGCTTTCCTCATCAGCGAATTCTCAGGATTGATAGCGAATCAGTATCAGATCCCAATCATCCCGCTTACGGTTGCATTGACCAACTAAATACGCTCATACAAAACTATGATATCATCATCGCCAGTCCCACAATTGGCACAGGAGTTAGCATTGACCTTCGCCATCATTTTACAGCCGTTTTCGGCATTTTTAAAGGAGCAATTGCTGTTAACGATGCTTTGCAAGCCCTAGCGCGAGTTCGAGATGAAACAGTGCCTTGGTTTGTCTGGACTGCGCCCTTTGGTGTGGGTAAAATTGGCAATGGCAGTTCAAGTTACCAAGCAATTCTCAAATCTCAGAAAAAAGTCATCACAACCAATCTCAAATTGTTGCAAAATGTGGATTTTGACATTGATGAAGCTTACGACCCAATTCACTTGCGGACTTGGGCTAAAATGGGGGCGAGAATTAATGCTGGGATGTGGAACTACAGGGAGGCTATTTGGGAAGCTTTAAAAGCTGAAGGGCATTCTATTTCGCTATGTCGAGAGAATCAATTACAACAAGAACTCAAAATTTTGCTGTTACGACAGCTTGCAGCAAACAATGCTCAAAATTGGGATTTATTGGAAGAGTTAGAGTCCCAAGACAAAAAATTAAAGTCGGAGTTAGATAGGCGGAAAACGGTAGCCGCTTGCATCCGTGCAGAAGCGACATCTATCAAAGAAGAGAATAAATTGTTAGAAGCGCAGGCTGTTAATAATGCTTCTGACATTACTCTTTCTAAATACTTAGAATTGAAGGACAAACGGGCTAAGACTCGTGATGAACTAAACCAGCAGCGCAAGTATCAATTACAAGAGACTTATGGAGTGCCCATCACGCCTGAACTTAAGTTGAAGGATGATGCTGGCTGGCTGCCTCAAATTCGCTTACATTACTATTTAATTTATGACCCGGAGTTGGTCAGATTTCGAGATAAAAATCACTTGGCGGGGCATCGGGAAAGGGGGCAAGGAAAGGTGTGTCCTCAAGATTTGCGTTTGCTGACGGCAAGTGTGGAAGCTTTGAAGGCGTTGGGGATAAAGTCATTGTTTAATGTTAACCGGGAGTACCGGGGGACTGACGCGGATGTGATAGCTTTTGCGGAGCGAGTGAAGCAGTGCAGTGTTGATATTAAGGATTTTCTGGGTATTAGTGTCAGTCCTCAGATGACACCAATGGAAGTGGTGCAGTATATTTTAAGGGGTAAGCTGGGCTTTACTTTGCGGCGGGTTCGCCAAGAAAGGTCGGAGGAACGAGATGCTAAAGGTCGGCCCAAACGCATTAGGGTTTACCAGTTTGAGTTTCCCCAGGATGGCAGGGAGGCGATTTTTGAGGTTTGGCAGCAGCGGGATAAAGAGGCCGTGTCGGCGGAAGGTGCACGAGAGTGTTTAGAAGGGGTTTCTAGTGGCACAGGGTCGGATAATAATATGGGGATATCAAAGGGTGTGTTTTCTCAGGATTTCCCTCAACAAAATAATGAGGTGGAAACTGTTGGCACAGGGTCGGATAATAATATAGGGATGTCAGAGGGTGTGTTTTCTCAGGATTTTCCTCAACAAAATAATGAGGTGGGAACTGTCGGCACAGGGTCGGATAATAGTATAGAGATGTCAGGGGGTGTGCCTCCCCTTGGTTTTCCTCAACAGATTAATGAGGTGGGAACTGCTGGCACAGGGTCGGATAATAATATAAAGATATCAGAGGGTGTGTCGCCTCTGGATGAGGAATGGGATCACACTACTCAAGTGTTTGGAGTGGAAGCTGCACCTGGGGAGACATTAACAACAGAAGGGATGGGAGTTGCAGCTTCATATCAGGCGATAGAGCCCGAAACTCATGCTATTCCCACTTATGAGACAAAAGTACCCCAAATAGCACCGTCTGAGCTGAAAGTTGGCTCGGTAGTGAGGTTCTGCGGTGAAGTTCAGAAATATGTCGTTAGAGCTGTTGCAGGGGCTCAGGTAATGGTGAAATCCCTGTTTTCGGGGCAATTCGTCAACACTTATACACACCGCTTGGAGCTTGCAGAAGGGGGGACAGGATGAGTTATTTATGGCGATCGCGATTGATGCTCAGTATTTATTCAGGAGTTGCCTGCTGCTCAACATACTTTTTAAGTTGCTCATTCGGTAATTGTCACTTCACCCATAACGAAAGCAGTAGCCACTTTATCCTTTCAGCAAGCTACTGCTTTTGTATACGTAAGTTATGCGCTTGCTCCCTCTATAGCAGCGGTACGAAGTTCTAAGCATTGCAGGCATTATTAGTGCAATTTTAGGGTTCCATCTAGCGTGCCAAGTTATGGGTGAAATGACAGTAATGTCCGATTAATTTTTGATTAACTTTTATCTCCGCGCCTACCGTCGCGGAGTGGAAGACAGTTGAACTAACAATTCCCGCACCCGGCCTACAAACAAAGCGAGCTACTGAAACCACTCTCCGCAGAAAGTGCTAATTGTGACGACTGAACGCTCATCCGCCAATGTCCCGTTCGCATTGGCGCCCGTCACGCGCGAGGCGATCGCAAAGAAAGAAAACACAACTTTTCGCTTTCCTGAAACCGCTTAGATCCTCGTACAGCAGGTCGGAGCCTTTGAATTAATTATCAGAGGAGGTGTATTTCTCCTCAGTTAATCATCCAAAAGGCTGAAGTTAATTATCCGTTTTTTCAGCCCGTGTAGCCATGCTGCACCATGTTGTCAACTGTTGCAATCTAAAAAAGGTTAGCAATGCTTACCGCGAAAATTTTGATTTGGAGTTTTCTGTTAATATGACTATCCAAACTATCAACGATGTACTATTTCCCCCTTTCCTTTTTACCACTCTCTTTTGCTTAGCCTCAGTATTCCTGCACAAACCTGAAGCAGCCCAAGAAGAACTCACAGACAATCGAACCCAAGAAGTAAATGTGTCAACAGTCGCAACACCATCCGATGGTATTGGCAGTGCCGTAAATGGAGCAACAATTGAAATTGAGAAACCAGCCAGCTCCCATCACACTCGCCATCAGACCACAGGCAAAAAAACACCGAACAAACCAGCAAAACCAATTGATTTTGCCGCACATTCAGGCGCAAGCACAACCTCAGTTCCTGCCGTTAATACTTCAATAATTTCACTTAGGCAAGCTCGCAAAATTGCTAGCGCCATCAAAGCTGCTGCGCCCGAACTGGGGTTCAAGCAAAAAGTTAACGGCTCTGATTCCTCTATTGAATGGTTGCAGGCTCAAATCAAAAATCGGCTGGAAAATTCTCCCCTAATTGTGATGCCTATCATCCTCAAGCTTGCTCCCAAAGCGGTGATTGCAAATACTCTAGCATCTGCTACTTCCGAACTAGGTGAAAGTGCGCGTTCAGTGTCCTAACAGCGAACGAAAAGTTTCTCAACCAACCAGCGTACTCGTTTACCCTCCGAAACTTATAACAATGCCCAAGCCTTACGAAGGCTTGGGCAGTTCTTTTGACCAGAATAAGCGATTTTCCAATAAAATCCTAATTTTTTATTAAAGGGGAACAAAACTAGCAAAACAACTTGCAAAGTGAATCAAAAAATAGTATAATCAAATTCTTACAAGCGCCACTTCTATTTGAGCGTACTGTTATGGCGGCACTTAAACCTGTTACCTTCCTAGACCTCATAGATGCGATCGCCACCTTGCCAATTATCAATTTGCCTGAGAATTTAAGTCAGTTGAGTAGCAATAAAAGCCAATCTAACTGCAATAAAGGACGCGGGCTCCGGCATCCTCGGCGCAGCGCCCCGCAAGTGGCCCATCAAGCGATAAAAGCTTTTCGGCAGACTTGACGAAAACGCACTTTCGTCCAATAATAAGGGAGCTTCTATTTTGGAGGGCTGCGCCGTGAAGGTTCAAGGCAACGGGCGTGCTAAGATTTTGACGCCCGCCGAAATATCTAGGCTGTTCGACCGGGGTTTTGTTACAGCAAGGGATAGGCTTTTGTTTGCTGTGACTTTTTATTGTGCCTGTCGTATTTCAGAGGCATTAGCTTTAACAACTCAGGACATTGTTGGCGGTGTGGTGACGCTGCGGAAAGCGACAACTAAGGGCAAGTCAGCAACGCGAACGCTGCCGCTACATCCCATGTTGGCTAAGTTTTTATTGGCTTACAATCCAGATGCGGGTTTTTTGTTTCCGGGGCGAGAGGGTACGAAGCCTTTGACACGCTCTCAGGCAGACTTGATTTTTAAAGAAGCTTGCAAACGGGTAAGAATTAAGGGAGCTTCCACACATTCGATGAGGCGGACAGCACTCACGAATTTGAGCAATGCTGGGGTGCCACTGCGGGTGATTATGGAGATATCAGGTCACAAAAATTTGTCGAGCCTCCAGCGCTATTTAGAAGTGCAGCCGGAACAGCTTGTCAAGGCACTCGGGATTCTGAAGTGAAGCTATCGCGACTTTGGTTCGCCAGATTGTTTCAACAGTTGAAGGGCTCTCCCGTAAGTCTTCTTTGAATTGAGGCGATATTTGGACGCAAGGCTCGCGATGGCTACCCATTTCTTCCCGTCTGGCTAGCTAAAACAAAGGCAACTGCTATCCGCGACAATCCTGACTGGTTTGAGCCGCCTGCTCAAGAGTGAGGTGTGAATAAGCTTTCCTGACTCTTGAGTTGTAATTGACGTAATCCCCATAACTCCATAAAAACTATCTTACGGAACCAGTCAAAGGGCAGATAGATATATACGTACTGCTGCAAATGCTAGGAAATGCCCAAATCATTAAAAATGACTCCACCAATCAACAATCCGAAGGTACTTATCAGTGCGACACCAGCAGTAAATACACCGGAATCATGATTGTCATTACACCCACAAACCGCCAATATTGACCCCTTAAAAGTTAGATATTTGGGGTAATTTTGGTTGGTAGCAACTACTATATCACTAAAAAAAAGCTCAAAGAATTAAGCTATTTTCGGGCGAAAAGCCCTTGTAAAAATTTAGGGATATTCATTGATAGTCAGAAGATTGAACTGACAAATTTGTCAGTTCAAGACAGGTTTGGCGTTGTCAAAGAGCGGCAGCCCAGTAGGAGCGTGGTGAAGAAGGCTCTCAAACACCTTCCATTTGGTTGACGACGTTAGCGCAGCTCTCGAAGAGGATCGCTCGCTCTGATTTTTTTCAACCGCGATCGACAATAAATCTTGTTGATTATCGATCGCGAGTACCTAGGATGACGTAAATACGTCGTTAGCGCAGCTCTCGAAGAGGATCGCACTCAGCCAGCGGGCTGGTCAAAGAGCGGCTATCGCCGCTATTGGGAGTGACCTGCTCATTTAAGTTTCATCCATTTTTAACAATAGCGAACGCATTCACCTAGGAAAGCCTTCATCACGGGCGATCGCCCTCAAAAAAGCCAGTTAGCTGTTAAGAATTAGGATTGACTTCTATTTCAGTTAACTGGCTCCCTTTCAATTAACCACACAAAATTCAAAGAGGGAGGCTATCTCGCCATGAACGGACAAAACTTGAATTTACTGCCAGTACCACTACCGCCCATGCTGCCAGAAATGGTGGGTATCGTTGCTGATTCCCGATACTTCGCCATGTTTTATATGGGCAGCAAAGCTACTTGGACTGATGGTAGAGGGTTAGGGACTTTCAGTTACTATGCCGTGTACGAGCCACTTACTGAACATCCCGCTCTCGCCCTCGATCTGGAACCATACCACCTCGGTTCCGATGATGAATTTCCCACCCATGCAATTGTGTGCGATCGCTTGGAAGGAAAGATGTACGTCGGATATTACCCAGAAGTAGAGAAATTTCTCAACATCCAGCACCCGCCGCTGCCCACTCTGTCACCAGAAGAAGTTGAACAGCAACGGCAAAGGATTGAGGAAGAACTGGCAAACTTTGACATTTCCACTTTCCAGAAGTTGGGGATGTTTGAGTTGTTGGCAGGGCACAATCAACAACAAAAGCAGGAGCTAGTAGAATTGGGGCATTGGCTTGACCAACAAGTAACTGAAGATTTGCTCCGGCGATATCTCGAAGCTGCTAATAAAGGTAATTGGACAGCGATTTCTGTACTGCAAAGATTTTTGCAACGCATCCATAAAAAATTTTGACAACAGAATCATTACCATTAAGCGAACGCAATCTTTCCTTGTAACTATGAGAGAGATTGGTATTAGTGCCAATTCCTAGCAACACTAATTAATGGCCAAAAACTCTGCCTATTCCCCTAACAAAAATAAAACACAGAATCAAGTAGTAGCCATTGGAGAAAGAGCGCTTGTACAATGCGTTAAAAGCTGGTGTCCTCCCAGTTTGGAATCAAGATTTCCAGGGAAAATCATCCCTTTCTGGATTCCTATACTTCCTGAGCGACCACACTCTGATGCAGAAATTCTCAAGTTTGAACCGCTCCACTATCACTTTGACTTTCGCTTTTGGCATGACCGACTTATCAACTTATTCTTCACAGATGGGGAAACTGCTGAAGATTGGCAAGCACGAGTTCAATTAGCTTGTGAAGTTATCGAAACAAAACAAGTGGTGCGCTTGTGCTACCGCAATATACCAATCCTTTCAGCCGACTACAACTTCTTGCCACGCTTGGAGGAAGCTTACTCGAATTGCTCCTTGCTGCCTGGTAATATTTGCCCCCACAAAGGTTATAAACTTTTGCCAAATACCAAGCACCCTAATTTAGGAACCTGCCCGGGTCACGGGTTAGCATTTAACTTCAAAACAGGGCAATTATGCCGGAGAAAGGAATTTACACAGCTTGATTTCAGTTGATTGATTTAGGGGAATATCGCGCTGCAATTTCTTTATCAAGAAATTTGCCTAAAAACCTGTCAAAAAAAGTCAGGTGCAATCGATTCACAGCTATGAACTTATGTCAATCTTAAAAGGAAGTCGAGATTTGATTTCGGCGCTGCCGCTAAGAGATTTGAAGGGGATGCCACCTTCAATCGAATTGCCTGCTAATTTTGCCAAAATTCACAGGCCGCGCTTTGAGTGCGGGGAGATGGTGCGCTGGACGGGTGTTGGCGAAGAAGCTGATTGGGGGATAGTTATTGGCAAATTTTACAACTGCGAACCGCGCCGGTACTGTTGGATGTGGTGCTACATAATTTGGCTGGCTGCTAATTCCAAGAGCGCAGCTTGGTGTCAGTTTGATACGGCGTGGGAGGAAGATTTGGAGGGGTTTGAGGATGAAAAAGCCGCAGACTTTGACAGATAGAGAGCGCAATTTAATTGCAGCTTACAGCCAATGCCAATTGGGAATGACGCCGAAGCAGTTTTATGGCAAGTGGGCGGTGAGTTACGAGGAAATCGCTTTTATTTGTTCCCGTTCTAATTCTACAGTGCGGGGTTGGTTTAAAAAGGGAAAAAATCGAAGATTTCCTACTCCTGTCGATTTGCGTCATCTGGCAGTAATGGACTTTCTGCTGGAACATTTTGAGGAAATTCCAGAGGCACTGGCAACCTTGCTATGTCGGCTTGCTGAAGATAATAGCGTGCATTAGTAGTGGCGCGTCTGCTTGAAATTAGGGCATTGAACAATTGCCCGTGTTTTCTCAAATTGATAAACTTCAAAGCGTTTCACGGAGGCCCAGCACCCGTTATGGATCAAAGAAACTCTTTCTCCCCCTCTCCCCTTCTCCCCTTCTTCCCTGCGAGTTTCTGAGGAGATTTCTAATGCCTCATTTCCAAATAGACGCGCCACTATTGTTTGTGATTTTATACACATCAAGCCTTTTCAGCATCAAAAGATAATTTGAGCTGGTTTCAGCACAAATATAGTCAATTGTCAATATCACCGTGACCTGTCTTTGACAATATTGTTTCAATTAAGGTAATGGCAGGTAATCAAACACAAACACAATTTGTTACTGTTATCAGGAGGTTAAAATGACCTATTTTGAGAAGTTGCACCCGTGGTGCTTAATTCGCTTACTTCCTAATTGCCAGCGTATTGTTGTGGCGCGATTTCGCAAGAGAAACGATGCAGATGAGCATCTGCGGGTTTTGCAACGGTTGGTTAAACATCGCACATTTGTGATTATTTTTGATAGTCAAGAACAGCCTGTTTTGCCTCAAGATTGATGGGCCAAGCTTATTTTGAAGTCGAATTAGTCAAAGTACCTGCATTAGATTAATAACTCCGCTTCTCCACAATTTCTCCTAGTTATCAATCCAACTGATAACTGGGAGAGTTTTTGATGGGTGCATAAGTCCTAACTATGTAAAATTTGAGTAGCAGTCAAATCAACAGAACAAATTATACAAGACTTACGCCCCAAGTGTTTAAATACACTATTGGTAGCGGTAAGGTGCTTACGGCTCACCCTACATATAGAGGTTATGCGTAAGTCCTGTTAGAGTTATTATTATCGTCTCCATCAATTATAGGACTTACGCATTGTAACGGTGTAACAAGGCTTTGCGATTACTTCGCGACCCTCGTAATGACAGAAATACGTTGTTCTTGCGTAAGTCCTGAATTAATTATTGTGTAAATTTCAGCTAGCGCTGATTAGTGTTTGAAAGATAGTAGAAGAAACCAACCCTATGATTCAAACACTGGTAAAACCGAATTTTCAATTAACTTCTCAACAAAACAACGCCCTCCAACTCCTCGAACAATTTGTAGCAAGTTCTAAACGGGTATTCGGGCTATTTGGATATGCAGGTACGGGAAAATCAACCCTTGTCAACCTGGTAGCAGAACAATTAGTCAGCGCCGGAAAGAGAGTCGTTTTCACCGCTCCCACCAATAAAGCTGTAGGCGTATTGCGACGGATGGCTGCTGAAAAAGGACTGAGAGGAGTAGACTTTATGACCATCCACCAGCTATTGGGATTAGCTCCAGTCAAACAGGGGCAAAATAAAATCCTCAAACAAGTTTCTCCTTCTTTCCTTCACCTGTACGACACCATTTTTCTCGATGAGTGCAGTATGGTTACAGCAGAACTGTGGAATATTATTCAAGAAAGAATTGCTAGCGCTTTACTCATCGGCAGCAATCGGCAGCTTATTGTTATGGGCGACCCCGCACAATTGCCTCCTGTTAATAAGGGCGAAATAGAAGAGAAAAAATCTCAATCCTTCAGCGTGCCTGAAAAAGCCGTTTTAACAGAGGTCGTCAGGCAAGGTGCGGGCAGCCCCCTGCTAGAATTCGTAACAGCTTGCCGCACGGCTGTCAAGAGCAAAGAGGCGTTCAAACCCTTCTCCAAATTCAGCCTTGATAAAAAAAACGGAGCCTTCTTAGTCAGAGAAAAAACGCTGCTGAAATACGCCTTAAAAAAGTTCTCTTCTACTTTCCCTCAAGACCCTGATTGCTTTCGCATCCTCTGCTACACTAACGAGCGCGTCGCCTACTGGAATAGCAAAATCAGAGCCAAAATCTACGGAAAAAATGCTCCCAGATTTATTATTGGAGAGAGGTTGATTGCTAAAGCTCCCGTTATTGCTCCCGACGGCAAAACCGTCATCCTGCCCACATCAGCAGAAGTGGAAATTGCCGAATTTCAAGAGGATAGGTACTCTGGCTATAAAGCCTGGAATCTCCAGGTTAAAACCGATGCAGGCGACCAACGCCAAATCTACATCCTCCACGAAAGTGACGCTTGCCGATTCCAACAGGACAATGCTAGGTTGCTGCAAAATGCTAAAAGCAATCCGAGCTTATGGAAGGCATGGTACGACCATTGTGAAATCTTTGCAGATATGAGAAATTGTTGGGCAATTACTGTACACAATTCTCAAGGATCTACCTTCACGGAGGTGGGAATTGATAGCAGTGATATCGGCAGGAAAGTCGCTAGTAAATTGCTGTATCTCGCTCAAATTTTGCCTAATCAAAAAGCTCAATTTCTCAAAGAATACCGCGACAGTATTCGAGCGCACAATCAGCTTATGTACGTAAGTTGTAGTCGTGCGAAGCAGCGGGTTTTTGTTACTAAGTAAGCCTAGTTTATATTGGCTGAATGGCACTTTTAGAGTTTAAGGGCGATGCCTGCGGACTTCGACGGTTCCGGCTGAGCGCAAACCGTCGAACGCTAGCTACTCCTACTTGCTTGCAGTCTGACCAGACGATCGCCCTTGAAATGTGCTACTTTTTTAATCGTACTCAAGGGCGATTACAGTAATCTTTATATAAAGATAGCATGGGGTACAATAACAATACGGGAGTAAAAGCTGAGAAAATTGTTAGGTTGCGATCGCACTCTTTATCTCACCAAAAAAGTTGCACCAACTTAAAACAGTGCCACACAGACGGAAGTAGTGCCAAAGTTTTCCAGAGGATGGTATGAGTTTAACTAGAGCAATTCCAGAACTGGGTCAGTTAGTCAAAGTGCGATCGCGCCAATACGTCGTCACCGAAATACGTCCAACTGCCATACCTGTTAATCCCATGCTACCAGGGTTACAGCAGTTGCAAAACCTGGTGATGCTTTCCTCTGTGGAAGATGATGCTTTGGGAGAAGAATTACAGGTAATCTGGGAATTAGAACCGGGGGCTTTTATTCGCGAACGGATGGAACTACCGCCACCTACAGGTTTTGATGAACCCGCTAAATTAGACGCTTTTTTGGATGCGGTACGCTGGGGGGGCGCTTCAACTGCTGATATTCGTACTATACAATCTCCCTTTCGCAGCGGTATTGATATTGAAGATTATCAACTTGACCCCGTTGTGCGTGCCATTCAAATGCCCCGTGTTAACTTACTAATTGCTGATGATGTAGGATTAGGGAAAACCATTGAGGCGGGATTAGTCGCGCAGGAGTTGACAATTCGCCATCGTTGCCGTCGCATTTTGATTATCTGCCCTTCAGCGCTACAAATTCAATGGCGTGACCAAATGCGGGATAAATTTGGTTTAGATTTTCGGATTGTGGATAGTAACTTGATGAAGGAGTTACGGCGTTCTCGCGGGATTCATGTTAATCCTTGGCAGCATTTTCCCAGATTGATTACCTCGATCGACTTTATCAAGCGCGCTCGCCCCCTGCGTCTTTTTCGCGAACTCCTCCCCGCCGAAGGCGAACCCCTCTATCCCCGCCGTTTTGACTTGCTGATTGTCGATGAAGCGCACAACGTCGCACCATCCGGCGGCGGAAAATATGCAGTTGACTCCCTCCGAACCACTACAATTAGATTATTAGTTCCTCATTTTGAACACAAATTATTTTTAACCGCCACTCCCCATAACGGTTATCCCGAAAGTTTCACCGCTTTATTAGAATTGTTAGACTCCCAAAGATTTGCTAGGGGTGTTTCTCCTGACAAAAACCAACTGCAAGTTGTCATGGTGCGGCGACTAAAACAGGAGATGCAAAACTGGGATGGTTCGCCTTTATTTCCAGTACGGAATTTAGCCCCTATTTTAGTAGATTATCCCGCAGCAGAACGGAGGGCGCACGCAGCTTTAAAACATTACACCGAATTACGCGGTAAAGGTGTGGCCGATAATACAGAAAAGTATGCCACTGAATTTGTTTTAAAACTGTTAAAGAAACGCTTGTTTTCTTCACCAGAAGCTTTTGCGATTACCTTAGCCCAGCACGAAAAATCTTTAACTTCTGCCCGCCGCCGGACTGCTACCACTCTATCACGACCAACTGAGGGAATTTTACGCCGTCAATTAGAGCAAGTTGAAGAAGAATTTGCCGATGATGCGGTTTACGAAGAAGCAACTGATGAGGCAATTACTAATACTAGCAGATTATTTCGCCCACTTTCGGCAGCAGAACAACAATTATTACAAGAAATGCGACAATGGGCAGAAGATGCCGCCAAACGACCGGATGCCAAAGCTCAAGAGTTATTGAATTGGATTCATACTCAGATCAAACCTAATGGAAAATGGTCGAAAGAACGGGTTATTATTTTCACCGAATATCGCGCTACTCAAAAATGGTTGTATAATTTATTAGCAGCCGAAAGATTAATCGAAGGAGACAGATTGATGACTCTTTATGGCGGGATGGTTTCGGAAGATAGGGAAAAAGTCAAAGCAGCTTTTCAAACCGACCCTGATATTTCCCCTGTGCGGATTTTACTGGCAACTGATGCAGCTTCGGAAGGGTTAGATTTACAGAATTATTGTTCTAAATTGATTCATTATGAAATTCCTTGGAATCCGAATCGGATGGAACAGCGGAATGGCAGAATTGACCGTCACGGACAAAAAGCTCGGGAGGTTTTAGTTTATCATTTTGTCGGCAAAGATTATAAACAAAATTCGGTAACGGGAACTAAACCGGGTGATTTAGAAGGTGATTTAGAATTTTTAATGCGGGCGGCATTAAAAGTTAATAATATTAGAGAAGATTTGGGTAAAGTGGGCATGGTGATTGCCCAGCAAGTAGAAGAAGCAATGTTAGGATATCGGACTACTTTAGATACTAGCAAATCTGAACGGGAATCGGAACCTGTGCGACGGATGTTAAAGTTTGAGCGCAAAGTGAGAGAACAGATTGATAAATTGCGGGAACAATTAAACGAAACTCGCCAAAATTTACGGTTGACTCCTGATAATATAGAATCAGTAGTAAAAATTGGGTTAGAATTAGCAGAACAACCGCCACTGATAGAAACTCAGATAGCAGGTTTAAAGGGAAAAGCTTTTTATTTACCAGCCCTAAAAAGCAGTTGGGCGATGTGTAGCGAAGGGTTAGCCCATCCCCATACCAAGGCGGTTCGCCCCATTGTTTTTGACCCGGAATTAGCCCAGGGTAAAGATAATGTGGTGTTAGCACATTTGAATCATCGGTTAGTACAAATGTGTTTGCGCTTGTTGCGGGCTGAGGTGTGGTCTGGGGAGGAAAGAAAATGCTTGCATCGCGTGACGGCGAGGTTAGTTTCTGCTAGTTCGGGGTTGGAAACTCCGGCGGTGGTTGCTTATGGTAGATTGGTGATTTTAGGAACCGACCAACAACGGTTACATGAAGAGGTGATTGCGGCGGGGGGAATCTTGAAGGATGGGAAATTTACTCGGTTAAAAGTGATGCAATTGCAAAAGGCGTTAAATGCATTTTTACCAGACGCAGCGCCAGATAGCGTTCAACAAAAATTAGCAAATTTTTGGCCGAATTATGCCGATGAATTGCTAAAAACTTTGCAGGCGCGGATGAATGAGAGAACTGTTAGTTTACAACGGGATTTGCAGAACCGGGCTGATAAAGAGGTGGCGGATATTACGGCTATTTTAACTGAGTTAAAGCTTAGTATTGAAAAAGAGTTTGAGGAACCGGAGTTTAAGCAATTGGAGTTATTTAATACGGAGGAACAGGCACAGTTTGAGCGAAATGTCAATAGTTTAAAGTTGAGGATTGAGCAAATTCCTCGCGAGATTGAACAGGAAACGGGGATGATTAGGGCGAGATTTGCTAATCCAACGCCGCGATTGTTTCCTTTGGCGGTTACTTATTTAGTTCCGCAGAAACTTGTGAGGTAAATTAATATCAATAAAGGCACTGAAGTGCCTACTACAAACAAGTTAGTAGTAAGCACTTTAGTGCAAATGGAGATAAAACAAATGGCGTACAGCGATTTTAAGTTAAATGAAGTAAGTCAACGGTTTGGTTTGACGGTGAATGAAGCGTCGGGAATGTTTGCGGATGTACCGGAAGCAGAATGTAGCGATTTACTGGTGACAATTCTCGGTGAAAATGTCGATTTGGCGGTGGCGATTAATACGGAAAAAGCCCGTTCGGAAATGATTATTAGTCCAGTTTTGTTAGAGATTAGGCGCAAATTTAAGGATAAAATTAGTTTATTTTCGGGGGTGGACTTTCCGGTTGATGTCCAACAAGGTTTAAATGGCATTTGTGATTTTATCATTAGTTCATCGAAAGAACAGTTATTTATTCGCGCCCCGGTAATTACGGTGGTGGAGACGAACAATGAAAACTTAAAATCGGGGTTGGCGCAGTGTATTGCGGAAATGGTAGCAGCACAGTTATTTAATGAAAAACAAAAAAATGAAATTAAAAGTATTTATGGAGTAATCACTATCGGCACGATTTGGCAATTTTTAAAGTTACAGGATAAAGTAATTTCGATCGATTTAAGCGAATATTATATTAAGGATATCAAGAAAATTTTAGGTATCTTAGTCAGCGCCATTCAACAGCAATAAAAACCCCACTTCCTACTCCCCACTCTCTACTCCCTACTCCCCACTCCCCATTCCCCATTACCCATCATGTCTACCGCACGTCACCACGCTGAATGGTTATCTCTGGTTGAAGCTTCCGGGCCTTTTTTAAGTTTACCGGTATTGCTGAAAGTGTTTCCCAGCGGGTTAGATGCCCATGACTCGGAACATTTTAAGCTGTTACGGTTAGCCTATGAAGAATGGCAGGATAATCAACTGGGGGCGCGTCCTGAAAAAGCGATTCATCGCGCTTGGGTGGAATTTGTTTTGCGGCAGACTTTGGAATTGCCGGAGGAGGTATTGTTAGAAGGGCAGCGCATTCCGCCTGGATTGCAAACCACTGTTGCACAACAGGGCGAAACTCTCCGGCCGGATTGGGTAATTGTTAATCCTCAAGAAACACCCAATGCAGGGAGGCCCCGGCTATTAGTTCAGATTGTACCTGCCGAACAGGATTTGGAGAAACCTTTGGCAGGACAGCGCTGGAAAGCAAGTCCCGCAACTCGGATGATGGAATTATTGCACGCTGCTAATGTGCGGTTGGGGTTAGTAACTAATGGCGAACATTGGATGTTAGTCAATGCGCCTAGAGGTGAAACCACGGGTTTTATTTCTTGGTACGGGACGCTGTGGTTGGAAGAACATTTGACTTTGCGGGCGTTTCGCAGTTTGTTGGGGGTAAGGCGGTTTTTTGGGGTGGATGACTCCGAAATACTGGAAACTTTGCTAATTCAAAGTATTAGCGACCAGCAAGAAGTTACTGACCAATTGGGTTATCAGGTACGGCGGGCGGTGGAGGTGCTGGTACAGGCATTAGACCGCATCGACCAAGATAGAAATCGCACTCTTTTGCAAGATATTTCGGAACCTCAGCTTTACGAAGCGGCGCTGACGGTGATGATGCGTCTGGTGTTTCTGTTTTCAGCGGAGGAACGGAAGTTGATTCCTTCGGCGGGGGGAGAAGCGCTTTATCACGAATATTATGCGGTTTCTACCATTTCCGCTAAGTTGCGCAGCGATGCGGATAAGTTTGGTGAGGAGGTGTTGGAACGCCGCAGCGATGCGTGGTGTCGGTTGTTGGCGACGTTTCGCGCTGTGCATGGGGGAATTCGCCACGATTTGCTGGATATTCCGGCCTATGGTGGCAGTTTGTTCGACCCGGACAGATTCCCGTTTTTGGAGGGGCGAGGGCGGGGAACTCGCTGGCAGGAGATTTCTGCTGAACCTATCCCTGTGAACAATCGGATTGTGTTGCATTTGTTGGAAGCGTTGCAAATTTTGCAAATCAGAGTGGGTGGGACGCTGGAACCGCGCCGACTTTCGTTTCGGGCGCTGGATATTGAGCAAATCGGTCATGTCTATGAAGGCTTGCTCGACCATACCGCAGTCCGGGCAACGTCTCCGGTTTTAGGATTGATTGGGACGCGGGAACGGGAACCAGAGGTGGGGCTTTTGGAGTTGGAGCGGCTGCAAGCTAAGGGCGAGGAGGATTTTGTCAAATTTGTCAAAGAGCAGTCGAATAAGTCCCCTGCTGCGCTGCGTAAGGCTCTCTCAGTGGTGATTTCGCCAAGGGTGCAGGAGCGGTTGCGGGCGGCTTGCAATAATGATGGGGAATTGTATCAGCGCGTTTTGCCGTTTGCCGGATTGATTCGCCTGGACACGCTGGAGTACCCAATGGTGATTCCAGAGGGCAGTGTCTACGTCACCCAAGGTTCAAATCGTCGGGAAACGGGGACGCATTATACACCGCGCAGTTTAACCGAACCTATCGTGCAATATACCCTGGAACCGTTGGTTTATGAAGGGGTGGCAGAGGGGAAGCCGAAGGAACAGTGGCGGCTCAAGTCAGCGACGGAGTTACTGCAACTCAAAGTCTGCGATATGGCGATGGGGAGTGGGGCGTTTTTGGTGCAGACTTGTCGCTATTTGGCGGAACGTTTGGTGGAGGCGTGGGAAGGGTTGGAACGGGAAAATCCGGGGAAGGTGGTGATTGCGCCGGAGGGGACTTTATCTAAGTTTCGTCCTGATGAGTGTCCGATTCCTAAAGATAGCGACGAACGGTTGACGGTGGCGCGGCGGATTGTGGCGGAACGCTGTCTTTACGGGGTGGATAAAAATCCTCTGGCGGTGGAGATGGCGAAGTTATCGCTGTGGTTGATTACGTTAGCGAAAGCGCGTCCGTTTACGTTTTTAGATCATGCCTTCAAGTGGGGGGATTCGCTGGTTGGGGTGAATTTGGAACAGTTGCGCTACTGGAATTTGGACACGACTGGTACGCCTGCTTTGTTTGCCGATAAGATTCGCCGGGAGGTTGAACAGGTTATTGAGTTGCGGCGGCAAATTGCAGCGAAACCAGGGATGACGGCGCAAGACCAAACCGAGAAGGCTTATTTGTTGGCGAAGGCAAATGCTGTTGCAAATGATTTGCGCGATGGCTGCGATTTGCTGGTTGCGAGTTATTTTAACGATTTGTCTGAGGTGGAACGAGAAGGGTTAAGGCAAACGCTGTTAACGGTGTTTCGGGATGGTGCAAGTGTTTCTGATCGGGTGCGTCAGGTGTTGCCGGATTTGGAGAAGTTGCGACCGTTTCACTGGCATCTGGAGTTTCCAGAGGTGTTTTTGGATGATTCAGCACCCAAGGGGTTTGCAGCTTTAGTGGGAAATCCACCGTTTCAGGGAGGGAAAAAGATTACGGGTGTACTCGGTACGGATTATCGAGATTTTCTAGTAGAAAGGATTGCAGGTGGACAAAAAGGAGTTGCTGATTTATGTGCTTACTTTTTCTTAAGGGCGCAACAGCTACTTAGTTCTAATGGAGGATTTGGTTTAGTAGCGACAAATACGATCGCCCAAGGGGATACCCGCGAAGTAGGTTTAGACCAATTAGTTGCCAATGGTTGTGCGATCCCCCGTGCTGTTTCTAGCCGCAAATGGGAGGGAACGGCTAGTTTAGAAGTATCTCATGTTTGGTTACGAAAAGGGAAGTGGCAGGGGAAGTTTATTTTAGATGAAAAGCCTGTTGATGGAATTACAGCATTTTTGACAACGCCAGGTAAAGCCATAGGAAAACCTCATCGGTTAGTAGCGAATCAAGATAAATCTTTTCAAGGTTCGGTTGTGCTGGGTATGGGTTTTGTTTTGACTCCAGAAGAAGCACAAGCATTGATTGAAAAAGATGCTCGAAATAAAGATGTGTTGTTTCCTTATTTGAATGGTGAAGATTTGAATTCTCGCCTGGATCAATCTCCGAGTCGTTGGGTGATAAACTTTAAGGATTGGCCTTTGGATGCTGAACATGACGATCCGAAGAAGCCGAAAGGTGCGCCCTATGCTGCTGATTATCCCAATTGTTTGGCGATTGTAGAAGAGAAGGTTAAGTCCCAAAGAGATAAAGTAAACAAAAAGGTTTACAGGGATAAATGGTGGCAGTTTGCAGAACGATGTCCAGGACTCTATGATGCGATCACAGGATGCGATCGGGTGCTTGCCGTAGCAGCAACAAGCCAAACACTTGCTTTTACATTCTTAGCTAACAACAGTATATTTGCTAATACAATCTACATTTTTGTAATAGATTCAGATGATTTATTGGCGGTTATGATGAGTTCTCTTAATCGCGCATGGACTTTTGAATACTGTAGCAATATGAGAACTGACTTAAGATATTCCGGTTCTGATGCCTTTGAAACCTTTCCCTTCCCCCTATTAACCTCAAACCTAGAAAAAATAGGCGAAAAATATTACACCCACCGCCAAAACATCATGCAAACTCGCCAAGAAGGATTAACCAAAACCTACAACTGCTTCCACAACAGAGACGAAACCGCCGCCGATATTCAACAACTGCGAGAATTGCACGTAGAAATGGATAACGCCGTTGCCGCCGCTTATGGTTGGCAAGACATAGACTTAGGGCATGACTTCCACGAAACCAAACAAGGATTGCGCTACACCATCAGCGAAACGGCACGCCGGGAAGTGCTAGATAGACTCTTGCTGCTGAATCACGAACGCTACGCCGAAGAAGTCGCCCAAGGGTTGCACGATAAAGGGAAGAAAAAGGGGAAAAGTGGGGGGAAAACTGCTAAAAAACAGGTATCATCTGAGGGACAGTTAAGCTTATTTTGATTAGCAGATGAAACAAACGTTCGTAGTAGGGACTGAAGTCCCTTTAGCACTAAAGTGCTTACTACAAACGTAAAATGTTCGTAGTAGGGACTTTAGTCCCTCTAGCACTAAAGTGCTTACTACGAAATTTATTCTACTTTTAGCCCACTGCATAATCACTCATTTCCCGCATGAAAGGAGGATAAAAACCTAACACAATATCTTGTTTTGGTACACCCAAATTGACTAAATCTGCTGCAATATCATGTTCTGTTGAATTGTAAAAAATCCAGATTTTCTCATTGCGAATATCAAGATGTATTATACAATCATGTACCCAGCGTTTATGCTGCCAACCCAGATGCACAATTTGATAGTGATTTCGCTGTGTATCAAAGATAGTTTCAACTTCAATATCACCATAAGCTGGCTTAATTTCTGCGTAATCTATCAATAATTGCTGTACAATTTGCTGATAGTTGGTTAATTGATCCGTTAGTTTTTCCATTGTGAAATTTGCTCCAGTTCAATATCGTAAATAATCAATTTTACGGAATTTTCTTGCAGCATTGATGCTGGAAAATCACGTTGAAAGAAGCTGTTATAGATTAAATCGGGTATGGCTAAATAGAGAATGCGATCGGGTTCTTCACGACGCAATGCAGCCCGATAGTTAATAAACTGCCCCAGTGCTGTATGAAACTCAGAAATTGCCGATGCACTAGCTAAAAAACTTTTGACTTCTACCGCAATTTTCTCATTTCCTCGCTCTGCTGCCAGTAATCTTTCTGCCCCCAAGTCAATTTCCATATCTACACCGCCCACTTTAATTTTAAGTGGATCGTGAGTAACATTCCACCCATCCTTAGTAAGAGCAGTTTTAACAACTTGATGAAAACGATCCTTAGCCACAATAGACGATTTGATATAAAGGTGCAATTTAAAACTATCACATTTAGTGAAAGATGGTGCGTTAAGCGTAGCCGTGACGCACCCTACGTATTTAAATGTGGTATTATGCTAAAATGCTAAATTGCTAATTTATGAATATTACGAAATATTGCAATGTTATGAATATTATCCAACTCCCTGCTATACTACCTGGCAACTTAGACCTCGCAGCGATTAACGAACAGTTAAAAAATCGCGCCGCCCAACTAGATTGGAGTAGCGTCATTTCTGCCAACGAACAACATTTAGCAGTTTTATTAAAGGGTCTTAGCTTAGATGATAGCGATGTCATCGACTTAGAAAATCCTACCATGTCCGATAACATTGCTCAAAAAGTTGTACATTATTTCAATACCCATCCAAATATTGAAAAGAATACCAATCAAAATAGTGGAAACAATCATCCTTCTATTTTAGAAACGCCAACTTATTATCAAATTCGGGCAGAATTAGAACAAGCAATATTAGATGATTTACTCGGCCCTGCGGGGGGAGACTATGAAGAAATAGACGAAATGCGAGTTAGCGATCGCTATCTCGTCGGATTAATCGCACCTAGCGATCGGCATATTGTACCCGAAGAACTCGAAGAAACGCCCGAACAAATGGATGAATTAGCCATTTCCGGTAGCGGTACTTTAGAAGAAGGCACAACCGAAAGTAACATTCTCCCCGCCGAGAAAATGTTTCCCTCGGCAATTGGCATGACTTTTTGTGTTGATGGAAATGCCAAAGCAATTAAAGTAAAAGCAGGGTGGGGACAATACGAAAAAGGGAAAAGCGAAAGCGTCCAAACTTCCACTGGCGAAGCAAAAACCTTGTGGCGACGCTACCCGATTCGAGGAACCTCACCGGATATAATCTTAAAAGTAGGCGCGATTAATCCTTGGCAAATCGATCCAGAAAAAGCAGTATTTGTTCAAGGTCAAATTCGCCAACAGCATCAAGATTGGATTGTGACTCTCTTTTTAGTTAATGGACAAAAAGAACCGGAAATTAGACGCGATAGCGCTTGGTTATTTCAACCAGAACTAAGCGTTGAGTCTGCCGACCCCAAATATCCCGAGATTTTCATTAAACGGCGGCTGAAACGCCAACTCGGTAAACTCAACCCCGTCTTATTTGCCGAAGAACAAGCAATGGCGATGCAGTACCGCGACTGCATAGAATTTGCCGTTGGACACGGGACAGGCGTACACGCGGAACTTTTAGGCGGAAAGTGCGATGGGGAAGCCAGCCAAAAGCATCGGGCTATCCGCCTTGCGACTAAAGTCGTCCCCGCCTACGAAATTCCCCAAACTACGCCGCCGACTATTGAGGAAATACCGGGACTGGCGGGATTAATTTTAGATATGAAAGAACTCGCAGAAATTCCCGATTTATCAACTGCTTTAAGTTCTTTAACTATTGCTTATAGTGAATGGATTACCCAACAAACTGCGAAAATTGCCGACTCCACCGCCGATTTAGGCGATTATCAGGAGGCGGCAAAATCTGCCTTAGCAAATTGTCAAATAACTTGCGATCGTATTCAAGCAGGAATCACCTTATTACAAACAAATAATCAGGCTGCTGAAGCGTTCCAATTTATGAATGTCGCCATGTGGAAACAGCGAATTCACTCAATTTATGCCGAAAATAAACGGCGCGGCGAAGCCAGCGAATGGGATAATATTGATATTCCCAAAAATCGCACCTGGCGACCGTTTCAGTTAGCTTTTATCCTGCTAAATCTTCCCAGTATCACGGAATTAGACCACCCAGATCGATGTCATCCCACAGATGCGATCGCAGATTTACTTTGGTTCCCCACCGGCGGCGGTAAAACCGAAGCCTATCTAGGATTAACAGCCTACACCATTGGACTGAGAAGATTGCAAGGAAATATTGCCGGACGTTCCGGCGCAGCAGGCGTTGCTGTCCTCATGCGCTACACCCTCCGCCTCTTAACATTACAACAATTTCAACGCGCCACAACCTTAATTTGCGCCTGCGAAGAAATCCGCCGCCAAGATGAAAATAAATGGGGAAAAGAACCGTTTAGAATTGGGTTATGGGTAGGGATGAAAACCACACCAAACCGAACCGAACAAAGCAATGAATTTCTCAAACAAAAACTCGGACAATACCAACCCACTAGCAGCGGTTCCCCCCATCAATTAACTAACTGTCCTTGGTGTGGTTCTCAAATTGACCCCGGCAAACAACATATTAAAGTAGAATCCTTTGCCAAAGGACAAGGACGCACTTTAATTTATTGTGGTGATGCTTTAGGCAAATGTTTATTTACCCAAAAACAATCTCCCACCGAAGGTTTACCCATCGTAGTTGTAGATGAAGAAATCTATCGTCGTTTGCCAACATTAGTGATAGCAACTGTTGACAAATTTGCCCAAATGCCTTGGAATGGTGCTGTACAAATGCTATTCGGACAAGTAGACGGATATTGCACCCGTCACGGTTTTCGTTCTCCTGAAATCGAAGATACAAACTCTCACCCCAGTAAATACGGACTCCCCACTGCTAAAACAATTCCTAGCAATCCCTTGCGGCCACCAGATTTAATTATTCAAGATGAATTACACTTAATTAGTGGCCCGTTAGGAACCCTAGTCGGACTCTATGAAACCGCCGTAGATCGACTTGCATCGTGGGAAGTGAACGGTAAAATAGTCCGCCCAAAAGTAATCGCTTCCACTGCGACAATTAGACAGGCGCGTGACCAAGTACATAACCTATTTTTGCGCCAAGTACAAGTTTTCCCCCCCCAAGGATTAGATATTGAAGATAACTTTTTTTCCTGTCAGCGTCCGCCTTCAGAGGATTATCCAGGTCGGCGATATTTGGGGATTTGTGCCACAGGAAGGCGATTAAAAGCAGCATTAATTCGCGTTTATACGGCAGTATTGGCAGCCTCTCAATATTTGTTTGAAAAATATGGCGATTCTGTTGATCCTTGGATGACCTTAGTGGGTTATTTTAACTCCATGCGGGAATTAGGAGGAACCAGGCGTTTAGTGGATGATGACATTCAATCTCGCTTAGGAAAAACCGACCGCCGAGGGTTAGCAAAACGTCTGAGGCTGGAAGTAGAAGAATTGACATCGCGCAAAAATTCTACCGATATTCCCATCGTATTAAATTGGTTAGAAACTCCTTTTTCTTCAGAGAAGTCCACCAAAAATAACAATCGTAAACCGTTAGATGTTTTACTAGCTACTAACATGATTTCTGTTGGCGTAGACGTAAAACGTTTAGGCGTAATGGTAGTGACAGGTCAACCAAAAAACACTGCTGAATACATCCAAGCAACCTCGCGGGTAGGGCGAAGTTTCCCCGGTTTAGTATTTACTGTTTATAACTGGGCCAGACCGAGAGATTTATCTCATTACGAGCAATTTGAACATTATCATGCTACCTTCTATCAGCACGTTGAAGCCCTCTCAATTACTCCTTTTGCTCCCCGGGCCATTGACCGAGGGTTAGCTGCTTTATTCGTGTCTTTAGTGCGTTTGGCAGGTAGCGAATTAAACGCGAATGATAAAGCCGGTAGGATTTCTCGCCATCATCCTTATGTGGAAGCTGCTATTAATGCGATTTGCGATCGGGCTTTGGCAGTAGGAGATACTAAAACCCGCGATTTAGTAAAACAGGAATTAGAAGCTAAATTAGACTATTGGTTAGCAGAAGCAGCGGATACAACGGGAGGAAAAATATTAGGATATCAGACTAAAAAAGACGGGCTGACAATGGGATTATTAGAACAACCCGGACAAAGCAATTGGCAATCATTTACTTGTTTAAATTCCTTGCGAAATGTTGAACCGAATATTGGATTAATTTTAGACGATCGTATCCCCGATGATGACGATCGTCCAATACAATCAAGGAGTGAAACTACCCCACTTGATTTAGAGTTGTAGAAGCAATTCCCCACGATTCCCTTGTCAGCCGACGGGCGGGCACGCCGTCGGCACAACCGCTAGATATTTGCACAAATCATTTAGGTTCGCCATATATTAGTTAATACAATGACAACAAATCAATCCTCTTCTAAAAACAAAGTCGGCGAACTCCGACCCAGCCAAATTTTATTTTCTTCAGGCATTGGTTCTATTGTAGATTTACCCAACTTATCAACTATGGTAATGGGATTAGATGATTGGGAACTCACTCACGCCTCAGAATTAGGAGAAGCCCGGTTACTAGCAGCAGTGCAAAAAGAAATCGGTACTCAAGTCAAAAAACTGCTAACGCCACCTATATCTCAATCAAACAACCTTATCCCTAACTTATTTGATGAAAGCGCCAAAGTAGGAATTCCAGTCTCACCTTTCCCCACCTGGGTAGTTTGTCCCCAATGTCGATTACTCGCACCTTTAAGAGCGGGGCTATTTGAGTTAAAAACCGACCGCCATCGACCCGACCAAAATCGCTACATTCATAGTAATTGCCGCAATTTTTCTCCAACAGCCATCCCTGCGAGATTTTTAGTAGCTTGTCAACACGGACACTTAGATGATTTTCCCTGGCGCTACTTCGTTCATAGAGGTAGCAGTAATTGCAAAGGTTCTCTGCGTCTCTATGAATATGGTATCTCTGGGTCTGCCACCGATATTGAAGTAAAATGCGATAGTTGCGGTAAATCTCGCCGAATGTCCGATGCCTTTGGCGAACTTGGTAAAATGAATATGCCTCAGTGTCGCGGCCGCCATCCCCATTTACGCAACTTTGCAGAAGACGGATGTACCAAGCAAATGAAAAGTATCTTACTCGGTGCATCAAATAGCTGGTTTCCTATCACCCTTTCTGTACTCTCGATTCCCACTACTATTAATCAACTGGGGCAACTAATTGATAAACATTGGACGGTGTTAGAAAAAGCTACTACGATTGATATTTTAGCTGCTTTCCGCCAAATCGGTCAACTCAAAGAATTTGCTAAATATTCAGATGGTGAAATCTGGCAAGAAATCGCACAAAAACGTCAGGGGGCTGGGGAAGCCCCCCTTCTGGATGTGAAAGATATCAAAACCCCCGAATGGCAAGTTTTTTCTAACGTAAACACCAGTTTAAATAGCGCTGATTTTCGGTTAACATCTGTCGCCGCTCCTGATGGTTACGAAGCTTATTTTGAAAAAGTTGTCTTAGTAGAACGCTTGCGAGAAGTTCGTGCTTTAGTTGGTTTTACCCGCATCGAATCTCCTGGTGATTATGCTGAAACAGGAGAATTACCCGAAGAATACTGGGCTCCTTTGAGTCGTTCTAAACCTACATGGGTGCCAGCTTCTGAAGTGCGCGGCGAAGGTATTTTTATGCAATTTCAAGAGGAAATATTACAAGAATGGTTATCCAGCACACCTCGATTAACAAAATACAAACAACAAAGCTTAGACGCGCATCGTCGTTGGCGCAGGGCGCGTTCCTTAGACCCTGATACTAATTTTCCCGGTATTCGTTATATTTTACTTCATTCCTTTGCTCATGCTTTGATGCGGCAATTAGTAATAGAATGTGGTTACAATGCTGCTAGTTTGCGGGAACGCATTTACTCAAAAGATCCTAATGAAGATAATGGCCCAATGGCAGGTGTATTGATTTATACAGCCGCACCAGACAGCGAAGGTACGCTAGGGGGATTAGTCAGTTTAGGTGAACCGGGCCTTTTGGGTCGTCATATTGACCAAGCTTTAGAACAAATTGGTTTATGTGCTTCTGACCCTTTATGTGCAGAACATAGCCCTTTACAAAATACAACTTCTTTGCATTGGGCGGCTTGTCATGCTTGTTTGTTTAGTCCTGAAACATCCTGCGAACGGGGAAATAAATATCTCGATCGCACTTTGTTAATTCCTACTATGAATGCTGATTTATCAGAATTAGCTTTCTTTCAATAATCTTATATAGTAATCCTTGCAGGAGTCGTAATTTTTTTACCCCACCCCAGCCCTCCCCGATGCCTTGGGGAGGGAGTAAGAAATTCACAAATGATTTAGGATTGATTGCTATATCTAAAGTCAATTAACAAGCTGCTAATGCAAGCTATTCTCTGGGCAGCTAGCGCTGCCCCCGCTTAGCAGCTATTTTAACGCACAAAGATGCAAACCAAATCCCACACCGCGACAGCTAAAAGCCGAAAAAAAGAGAGCGGATTTTCCAAAATTAAACCAAAGGCAAGTGTTCCCTTGGAACAAACCGAACCTTTGGTCGAAGATGAACTAAAAGTTGAAGAAAAATCCGATCGCAATTCCTCCAATAGCGCAGGCGATTCTCCCCAGCTTTTGCCAGCAGAAATTAAGCTCGTCTGCACGCAAGAAAATTTAGCCAACCATCTCGAACTTGTCAGCAAAGCTGTCCCAGCAAAACCCACCCACCCCGTGTTAGGAAATGTCCTCTTAGTTGCTTGCAAAAAAACGCAGCGAGTCCAACTTACCGTCTTCGACATGAGATTGGCTATTCAAACCTCCTTTGAGGCAAACGTTCAATCTCCCGGCGACATGACTATTCCAGTCGGACTTCTCAGTGATATTGTCGGGAAATTCTCGCCCGGAGATATCACTTTAGTCAGTCGCGAAGCCTTGAATCGCGAAGGTGAAGATAGCGAAGATAGCGGGAATAACATCACCTTGCCAGAGGCTGTTAGCAACAGTCCAGTTGCTACCCTAATTGCTGCTTGCGGTCGCTATCAAGTTCGAGGGATTTCGAGTGAAGAATTCCCTGCTATTCCTGAAGTAAAAACAGCGCAAACAATTTGCATCCCCGCTGAAATTTTGAAAGAAGGGCTGAAAGGGTCACTGTTTGCCACCGCTACCGATGAAGGCAAGCAAATCCTAACAGGTGTTTACTTCAAAATCGGCCAAGATAGCCTCGAATTTGCTGCCACAGACGGTCACCGTTTAGTTGTCCTCAATACTTCAATTCAAGGTTTTTCTAAGAAGAAACAAGCGGAAATTACACAGCCTCTAGAGCTTACAGTCCCAGCTAAATCGCTTGCCGAACTGGAACGAATTTTATCGAGTAGGACATCCGCTGACCCAGTAGAGCTTTCTTACAGCACTGAGAGCGCTTTGATAGAATTCCGGTGGGGAGCGCAGCGCTTAGTAACGCGCTGTTTAGAAGGCGCATACCCAGCTTATCCCGATTTATTGCAGCAGGATTTCCAACATCAGGTAACGCTGGAAAAAGCACCTTTCATCAAAGCTATAGAGAGAATTGCTGTGCTGGCAGACAAGAAAGAAAAAACGCTCAGCATCCGCATTAATAGCGAAGCACAGCAAGTGTCACTGTCGCTTTTCAGAGAATTTGGAAACGGTTTGGAACAGATGGCAGCGCACGTTAACCCAGACGGCAATTTGTCAATTTCATTCAACATAAAATACCTGTTGGAAGGTGCAAAAGCGATCGCTAGTTCCCAACTCCAAATGCACCTCACTCAGCGCGACGGCCCCGCCATTTTAGTTCCTGCTGGCAACCGCTCCAAGCCCAACATCCTAATGGATGCCAAATACTTGTTAATGCCGATTTTCAAAGAATGATGTCTGTTGCAGAAAAGGCTCGCTTGGCAGAAGTAAAAATATTGAGTTTTTTACTTCTCTCTTCTTCTGAGTGCAAACTCCGCAAATATGACTCTAATTCTCAGCAAACAATTACACCTAACCATTCAATCATGTACGCAGCATTGCCTCAAAAATACCGCCCTCGTAGCTTGTCTGAACTGGCAGGACAGGAGTACATCCAAAGGACACTTTCCAATGCGGTCAAAACTAATAAAATTGCTCCGGCTTACTTGTTCGCCGGCGAACGGGGAACGGGCAAAACTTCAACGGCCCGCATTTTAGCTAAATCTCTCAACTGCACCAGTGCAGACAAACCCACAGTAAAGCCGTGCGGCAAGTGCCAGTCCTGCCGCTCGATTGAAAAAGGCAGCAGCTTAGATGTTGCTGAAATTGACGCAGCTTCCCACAACGGTGTGGATGACGCTCGCGGCCTGATCGAGCGATCGCACTTCGCACCAGTTATCAGCCGCTACCGAGTGTTTATTTTAGATGAAGTTCACTGCCTAAGTTCCCAAGCTTTTAACGCTCTTCTAAAATGTTTGGAAGAACCTCCGCATCATGTAGTGTTCATCTTGTGTACAACAGAGCAACACAAAGTGCTGCCAACAATTAACAGCCGCTGCCAAACGTTTCTGTTTCGATCGCTGCCAATCCCAGCCATTGTCAAACAGCTAACAATGGTAGCTGAAAAAGAGTCAATTGCAATTGCCGAAGCAGCTAAAATTGCGATCGCCCGCGCCGCGAATGGCGGGATGAGGGACGCCTTGCAGTTGCTCGACCAGTTGAGCTTATTAGGAGAGGAAATTACCAGCTCTCACGTATTGGAGCTGTCGGGGCGGATACCGGAGTCGGATTTAGTTGCAATTTTGAAATCGGCCCGCACCGGCAACGCGCTGAAGCTGCTGCAACTGTCCCGCGAACTCATTGACAGCGGGAAAAGCCCTAAAATGCTGCTGGCGTCGCTGCTAGCCTGCTACCGGGACTTGTTGCTTGCAACGAGCGTGCCGGACTGTTCGCTGATGCTAGTTAGCGGCATTTCGCACTCGGCCCTGATGGAAATTGCCTCTGCTTGGGACTGCAATGCGATCGCTGCTGGCCTCGAACAGTTGCAGGCTTCGGAATGGCAGCTCAGCAAAAGCGCTCACCCAACGCTGTGGCTGGAACTCTGCTTGCTGGGATTGGCAAAGGTGCCACAATTAAAACCCCACGTCGCTCTTGGCGCTCTTGCTAACCCCAGGCAGCCCGACCGCACCCAGAAGCTGCCCACCTCCTCCAAGTTGCGATCGCCCCGTTCCAAAGAGCGAGCCATTTGGGAAAAAGTGCTCTCAGCAACTTCTGAGAAGAACCGCGCTTTACTCTGTGCTGCTTCCCTGGTAGCACTGACGGAAAAGAAAGCGGTGCTGGCAGTGCCCGCCCAATACCTGGACAAATTCAACCGAAACGCAGCTAAGGTGCAGAAGATATTTCTAGCGGCAACGGGCGTCCGCTATCAAGTGTTGTTCGAGGAGAAGAACCCATGATTAGCTTGCTGATAGGGGATGACCTCCACGCGATTCACAAAAAGCTTTCTGCCTTTAAAAAGAACCTCAACCCCGCTTGGATTGGCTTCAATTATCACCGCTTTGATGCTTCGGCATTGAATGAGGCGGTTGACTGCGCCCTGACTCCCGCCTTGGGAACGGAAAAAGCAAAGTTAGTGGTGGTAGAAGGGTGTAATTTCAAACAGTTTACTGAAGAGGCGCTGGAGGTTCTTCAGGTGCTCCCGCAGGTACCGGAAAAGACGCACCTGGTTTTTGTAGCGCCTTCTATTGACAAACGCCTGAAGGTGGCAAAATTCCTGCTTTCTCAAGCTAAGCTGTTCGAGTTCGACCTTATCCCCCCCTGGCGAACGGATCTCATTGCCCGATCTATCCGAACTCAAGCTTTGGCAATAGGGCTGTCGCTGAACTCAAATGCTATTGATTATTTGGCGGTTGCGATCGGCAACAATCCGGCTCGCGCCGAATCAGAACTGCACAAGTTGGCGACCCTGAGCAGCGGCGCTTCCCTCACTTTAAACCAAGTGCGATCGCTGGTTCCTTCAACCACTCAAAATAGCCTTCAGCTTGCCGAAGCGCTGAGGGAAAATAACTCTAAGAGAGCAGTCTATTTGCTGCTTGACCTTTTGGCAATAGAAACTTTCCCGCTGGCGATTTGTGCGACGCTGATTGCTCAATTTAGAACTTGGTTGTGGGTGAAAGCGGCGATAGTTGGAGGAGTTAAGCAAGACGCTGAAATTGCCCGGATTTGTCAAATTGTCAACCCGAAGCGAGTGTACTTTCTGAGAAAAGAAGTAGCTGCTGCTTCTCTAACATCCCTTTCGTCTGCGGTGTCCCTGCTGCTTGACTTAGAGGGTTCGCTGAAGCTTGGGCGTAAAGGGGATTCCATGTTGCCTGCAATTCTGGCGATCGCCCAACTGTTTCCTCAAGAAAGCAAGGAAACGCGAAGTAGAAGCGATGTAGGGGCGATATAGGGGCGATATAGAAGTGATGTAGGGGCGATATAGGGGCGAGCGCGAGTGTTCATTTCCCTCGTTTAACTAATGCAACAAGTTAAACGGGGAATTTTTTTTTACCAAAACACCTTATAAAACTTATTAATTAAACTAAAGTCACTCCAATGTTAATGCTTGCTAATCAAAAAATAAAACCCTCACAGAGATGCCCGAAATGTGGAAAATACGTAAGGACTGGGCTAAAGTCTCCCACATACATTATGTTTGTAGTAATTGTTAATTTGAAATACAACGTGATAAAAGCTCTGTTATAATTAATTTTAATTATTTCTCCCGTTTTAATCAGAAACGCTATCATTATAATCAATAATTATTTAAAAAGATTTTAAGCATAATAGTCTTTTCTTATACCAGAATGTAGCGCATTGCTAGTTTAAGAAATATGCTATTCTAAGAATGTAAAAGCAGCGAACCTTTTGACAGTGAAGGCGACCTGCCGATACAACCCGCGCCGCCCCGACAGAGAATAACCCCAACTTTCTGTTAGGAAACCTTATTGGGTTTAGCAGGCAAAGGTACAAAGCCCCAATCCCCAAATAAACAACCAGGGCTATCCAAATGAATAAAAATGAAACTGTGTCGCTCTCAGTCAGCGACGCGATTCAGCATATTGGTCTTGACCAACTCAAGCCTCACCCTCGCAATGAGGAAATTTACGGGTGCACCGAAAGTATTGCTGACCTGGTAGAGTTGATCCAACTCAAAGGCTACGTCCAACCGCTGACCATCAAAACAGATGGCACGATCGTTAGCGGTCATCGGCGGTGGAGGGCGCTAGCAGCGCTGGGCTGGGAGTCGGTCCCAGTTATTGTCCGCCACTTCCAGACTGAAGATTACGAGCTCTTCGTCTTGGTGGCAGAAAACCGCCACCGCCACCAAAGTCCAGTACAGAGAATTCGGGAAGGAATTGTTGTGGAGCCTATAGCTAGAGAGCTGAGGAACAGACATGCTGCCAAGAAAGCTCCCCACCAAGCTGCTGACTCAGCAGAGCCGCCGTCGGACAACCAGCAACCGCTGATGGAAAATTTTCCATTGAACCCGATCGACTTAGGTCTGACTCCAAGGGAAATGGAACTGACGGAAAATATTGTAGCGGCTATAGTCGGGTTGGGGTGCGGCAGGAACTACAGGAAAGGGCGCATTGCCGTCAAAGCTGCCGACGAGCTCAAGAAAGATCGCCCCGAATTGGCTGCAAAGTGGTTGGACATTATTAATGACCACAGCATAGATGTAGGGTATCAACTTGCGAAGATGCAGGAGGACAAGCGAGTAGTGGCGTTGGCAGCGATCGCGTCGGGAGCAGCGAAAACCCCGAAACAAGCTAAAGCTCTGATTAAGGGTGCTTTGAGAAAATCTTCCGCCTCGAAGAAAACCGAGGGCAGCAGTAATAGCGAGCCGGTTCAAGAAAGCGATTGCGGTGAAGAATGTAAAACTTGCACTCCTTGCGAACCAATTACGGGTGAGGGAGTCAAAACGCGCTTTGGTTCAGACAACGCGGGGGCATGGGTTATTGTCAAAATCCCTTTTATTCCTAAAGAAAAAATAGCGGAAAGGAAGTGGAATGGATTTTGGGGCCGGATTGTGGAAGTTGGAGCGACTTTGAAAGTCGATATGGGTTCAGAGGTGGTATCGCTCCTTCAATCGGATGTGGTGACGATATTGAACCCAACGCCGAGTTTTTGCTCAATAGCTGAGCGAATTCTCAGGCTGCAAAGCTTCGGCACGGTGTACGAGTTTGGGAAAATCGTCTTGAACAGGATGCAGAGAAAAGTGGTTTGGGATGCAGCAGCGCTAGCTTATCTGGATGCTGTGGAACAGGTGGAGTTGGCGCGACGGGCGATCGAGCAGGCTTTATAATTAGGCTCTTGTTTGCTGGCACTAAATTCGTAATTAGCCCTTGAATTTACCCTTTAAATTCTCGGTAAATCTAGGTATTTTGGCTACTGCTACAACCCCTCGTTCGGGCGATCGCACAACTAGAATTTGTCGGCGTCACGCGATCGCCCCTACCCTCTTATAGCCTTTCTCAAAAAGATGAGGTATAATAACAGCAGTGTGTAAACCAGTTAAAAATATTTGACGATGTAACTTGTCCGAACGCAAACTAAGAGTGCTTTTCCTAATTCTTGATAATTAGTAGTCTTGATAGAACGGAGAATAATTTTAAGTTTTGACCACAGATTTTAAATTGGTTAAAAATCTGGTGAATAAGGTGATAAGTATATTAATCTTGCCCCTTTTTTTTCGATCGCTTTTTTCACTTCTTCTCCCAAGTGAATGGGACAATTATCCATCACTACACAAGCACCTTTCCAGAGTTTTGGCACAAGTTTTCTGATAATAAAAGCTTCAAATGTAATTGCATCAGTTCCGCCTATTAGATTAACCGAAGTCAAAATTTCTTTGACTGACCTTGCTCCAATTATTGAGACATTTTTGCCACGTTTAGTTGGTTTTGGTCACGAGAGCTCTTTCACCTTTTAAAGACCTAGCATATAACCTAACCATTGCCAAATTAACTCCCGATTCGTCAAGGAATATTAAGTCTTTCAAACTAATCTCTTTAATTATTTTCCAGAACTCACCTCGCAGGATTAGAAATAGCTCCGTGCCTTTACCTGAAGGGAAGAAAGTTTTTTTTTGACAGTAATGTTTAAGAGTTTTATCATTCTTCCTATTGTTGCTCTACTAACGGAAAATCAAATTTTTCCATAAAGTAAATAACGGAGTTCTTCAAGAGTTGCATCATTATTTCCTTCAACCAATTCCGCTCCCGATGAGTAGTTGCTCTGCATTGAGTTTGCCTTTGACTCCACATCTGTCAGTTCTCGGAGTAAGGTTTTTTGTTTCACGATATTGTTTAAGCAATTTTTGTACAAAACTCCGAGGCTCCAGAAAAAGGCTTAGCTATTGCTTTTTGTGAAATGGGTTCAGCATGATAAGTATCAAGAATTTTTTGCCTAAAATCAATCGAATAAGCTTTCATTTTTAACAATGTATGAAGTGGGGTACAAGTAAACGTGGTGTGAGTCAAGCAGATCGTGCTGTCAAAAAAATGCTATTATGTGTGGTATCGCTTTCGCGTGGCTTTACTGAACCATGTAATTATAGTTTATTTGAGCTTGTTTTCTCTGTTTGACCCTCACGAGTGAGTGTCAGTAACATCATACCTCATCTTTCTGAGAAAGGCTATATAACAAAAAATTTTCTCAATCGAGTCGTGTGTATAACTCGATTGAGAAATAGGTTATCTCTGAACTGCATAAGCGGTTTTTCGTATCCGCTTCTCTGAAGTTTTAGGCTGAAAGCTGAGTGGGAAGTTGTTTCAGCCTATTTCTATTTTGATATGACCTGAATCTCCTTACCCCTAATCTACTAAAACAGGTCGTATTCGGGCCAAGACCCAATCTCCGAAATTAAGTTGGATATCAAGCTGTCGAAATCCGAAGAAAAAGCCCCTTTTGTGTCCTTGTCAATGACGCGGGAATTGACAAGGATGGCATAAGTGAACCCGTCGTTGCGAACAGCAAGCTTGCATTTCATGCCCGGCAAGTCGCCCCCGTGCTGGAAACCGCCGTTGGTCAGCGTCCAGCCTTTTCCGTACCTCGCCGTGTTGACTGGATTTGTTGCATAGCTGGTGGAACTAGTCATGGCTGCAAAAGAGGCAGCGTTGATAATGTCGGGCTTGCCTGGCTTGCCGTCTACCCGCACAGCGAAGCGAACCAAATCAATGGGCGCAGCAAGCCAGCCGCCGTGCGAATCCATACGGGTGCAATCCGAGCCATAAGGTTTTTCCCCATCCTGACCGTAAAGCACAAATTCATTGGGTTTTTTATCCGCCAAATCATTCTTGGCAATGGTCATCTGGGTGATTCCGCAAGGCTTGAGTACGTTGTTTTTCACCCAACTGGAATAGCTTTCGCCACTGATTTTCTCGACAATCCTTCCCAGCACGCAGTAGCCAAAATTGGAGTAAGCAAACAACTTGCCGGGCGGATAATCAGGGTCGCGGTCATCGATCACCGAAGTGATGAGCTCCGAATGGGACATGCCGGGATATTGAAACATGGGATCGTAGCTGACGGGATCTTCTTTTGCCTGGGGGCTGGCGTTGGATTGGTTTTGCACGTCGTTGTTGTCCCAAACGTTGCCGCCGGCGGTGTGCTCGAGGAGGTTGTCCACTTGGATGGCTTTTTCGTTGGCGCTCAAATCCTTCGTTCCGTAGTCGGAGCCGAAGATGCTGCCGGAGCCGAAAACCTTGCTGTTCAAAGTGATTTTGGTTGGAAATTTTTCGGCGAGCAGCAAGATGGCGACGGCGGTGATAGGCTTGCTCACGCTGGCAATTCGACCGATGTGCTGAGGCCCCATCAGCAAATTTTTCTCGGTGTCGGCATAGCCGTAGCCCCTTGCAAAGACGAGCTTTTCGTCCTTCGCAATTGCCATGGTCAAGCCGGGGAGCTCGTGTTTTTTCAGGAAGGCATCCACCTTGTCGCTGATTTTCTTGATTTCGGTGACGCTGAACTTGCCAGGACTCCAGCGGGCGGCGAAGGTCGTTTTGCCGTTCAGCGTGTAGGCGCAGGTTTGTTCGATGGTGAAGCCCTGGTAGAAGTAGTTGAGCACCATGGTTTGATAATTTGGCTCGCTCAGGCGGTGGTGAGCCCACTGTGCAGGACCGGCGTTTTTTTCCCAAATGGCAGCGTAGTAGTCTTTGCCGTCCGCGACGAATGCCTGGAGGTGTGAAAGGCGATAGCCCTTACCGCCATAGTCGTTGAATTTTTCCTGGTAATCCGCCGAGGTCATCATGTGGTGAGTGGCAAGGGAAGGGCCACTTGTTTTTTCCCAGATGCCCGCAAAATATGCCTGGTTGCCACCGTCGACACCGCTGACGCAACGCAAGCGGTAGCCCGAATTTTTCATGGAGACATACTTGTCGTTGTACTCCTGGGAAGTCATGCCGTGGAAACCCTTCACATCAGGTCCGTCCTTTTTTTCCCAAATGGCGGAGTACCATATCTTGCCTTGCGCCCGGAAAGCATTAATAAACGTGAGCTTGAAGCCCTGCCCATCATAGAAATTGTATTTTTCTTGGTACTCGGCACCAGTAAGTTGGTGGAAGCTCGCCAAAGGAGAACCTATCTCCTTTTTCCAAACAGCGGCGAATTTGATCGCGCTGCCTTCCTCGTAACCGCTGACGCATTGAAGGCGATAGCCTTTATCCTGGAGATTGAAATAGGCGTCGGCGTATTCTTTGCTGGTCATGTCATGCTTTGCAGTGACGGAAAATGGGGAGTCTGACATAATTTCCTCTAATGTTATGTTTTTGAGCTTGAGCCTTAGCTCGTGAACTCTTTGATTGGCTTATTGAGATTGGGTTTTTGGAATTATGCATTTGAGCAAGAGCTAAGGCTCGTGAACCCTTTGATTGACTTATTGGGGTTGCCTTTTTACTTTTATGCACTTTGAAAGAAGGGTTAGCTTTGGGGCTTCTATTTATTGGCAAAAGCTAAGTGCTGGGGGCTAAGCGAGTAGCTATGTTAGTCTTTGGTCATAGATGAAGGAGAAGCTCTCCCAAGCAAGTTTTGTTGTCTTCCTTCACTGATTCCATAGGTTTGTATCCATCTTTTTATGCACGCGGAGGTGACTGCACTAAAAAGGAAACCTGTACGTTAAGCTATAGCAAAAAAAAACACCACTGACACTAGAGGTCAGTGATGGATTTAGTTATTATTAGTTGTTAGTGGGAACTGAGAGCTATTTCACCTAGTAGATAGGATTCTCGCTGGGGTGTTCCTCTATGAAAACCAACTAGGGAACCAGTAGACATTCACATGTTCCGTCTTCATAACAAACAGCGATATCTCCGCACCCTGCCTTCAGGAACATGTTGTTGCAATCGTCATCACCAGAACAACTGCAGTGAACACCCTTACATTCATAATTTGTATCTTTAGGCTTGTTCGGAATTCGATTGAGGTTATCTCCTGATGGATTCCCAGTTGGAGTGCGGGAACCTTGCTCTAGTGGAACTCGGCGCAATTGATCGGTTGTCTCGCGATTGGGTTGCAATTGGCTTACTCTCTGGGTTATTGAAATTGAAGCTAGAGCGGAAGTTGCCATTGAGATAGTTATCAAAGTTCCGAGACAGATGGATTTAGTTGGGAATTTCATTATTTTTCCTCTGACGTAAGTTTTCTAGTGTTTAAGTGAACGCTTATTAGGGTTGTTTTTTTGGGCTAGGGATTACAAACTCCCAAAGACCGTGAACTAATGCTACGTAGTGTCCCGTCTACACAAGGAGTTCTTCATTTGTCCAAAGTCCAAGACTGACATACCGTTGATTTAGTTTGGAAGCTCCACAGTCACCACAAAGTTGTTGCCTTGAGAGGTGATTTTGGTAATCTTCGCTTTCGGCCCGATGTAGTTGCTGATACTAGGCGCTTTCTTCACAGCTTCGGCAACCTTGTCTCTCACCTTTGGATCGTTTAGACCATGGGTAAGCCGATCTTCGATCGTCTTGGTTAACTCTCCCTTGATTCTGCCTTCGATTTTGCTACAGATACCACTGAAAGCTTGGCACAGCTTGTTGGGGATACGGAGGTCGGTCTTGAAGTCTACTTTCGGATTCGCGTATGAAATAGAGCCATTGTAGGCGACAGGTGTGAGAGACATAGAAAGAACCGAGTTGTCCAAGTGGATGTCACGTTCCATGTCGAGCGAACACTCATTCCATTTGCCTACCAGCCTCCGAATACATTTTGCCTTAATTTCCTCACCCTGGCTTTCAAACTGTGCTGTTGCCTCAATGCTGCTACCATTAATAGTGGCTTGAATAGACGACGTGTTCACATCATCAACATAGTACCTGAGCTTCCGATACTTGGTAATATCAAAGGTGAACTCGCTAATCGGAAATGCTTTCTCCGCTCCGTTAGGCAATTGAACGTAACTGGAGTCTTTATGCCAGCTTGTTCCATCCTTCGGCCCAAAATTGTCGAGATGGATCTTTGTTGAACTAAACGCAACGTTGAAGGCGGCGGCGACAGCAGCCTTTGGAACGGGAATGTTTACGGTTTTTGCGGGCGCTGCTGAACCGATTGAAGCGATGCTGCCGAGCATTAGTCCTATGGCAATTGGTGCTGCTACGAGTGTTTTACAGTTTATTATTTGGCGTTTCATGGTTTAGAGTCCTTTTAGATATTGAGAAACTGAATGTTAGTGTTTTGACTGCACAATTCACTTTATGTAAGCAGTTTTTTCGCTAAAACTGTTAAGTGAAAAGGGGAATAAAATTATTGGTTCATTGAACCAATCAATATTTTTTAGTGTTTGAACATTTCTTTTTCTCCTCTTAATTTGGACGACTAACTCGGTTAAGAGCGATGGCAGCTTGCTAGAGGTCGCCTTCCCAACTTGACTTCCACCTATTTTTCAGCCTTGGTTCGTGAACCCTTTGATTGACTTCTTATTCGGGATGGGTTTTTGAGATTATGCATTTGAGCTTGAGCCTTAGCTTATCAACCCTTTAATTGGCTTATTCGGGATGGGTTTTTAGGATTATGCATTTGAGTAAGAGCCTTAGCTTATAAATTTATTTGATTTACTAATTAGAGTTAGTATGCTTGTGGGGTGTGGGACTTTCTGTGTGTTTGCGAAAAGGCAAGGTAAGAGACTTTGGAATTAGCAATTAATTAGATTTGATGGGTAAAAAGAGCGTTCGCTGTCTGGAGTGCCTTTAAAGGATGACAAAAAAATCTCCCCCTGGACAATTCCAGAGGGAGAAGAAGAAAGTTAGACAGACAATAAGCTAACTCCACCTACAGCGTATTTGTTATACAGATTGCGATCTAATGGTTGTGTATCGCTAGCCGTCCATCCTTGACAAACAGAAACTACGATATCGCTACTATGACTTGAGAACCCATCGATTCTCAGAACACTGTACTTGTACTCCATCGCTACCTTTAATAACTGAACCTTCACTGTATCGCTGCCCTGCATAGTAACAGTCTTTTACAATTCGAGGTTGTGTAATTCTGTTGGTGGGAGCATTTACTGGTGTTGGACTCGCCAATGCTGTTGTCTGTATCATAGTTACTCCGATAGCCAGGAATGCCATTGATAAAATCTGCTTGCGATTCAACATGAAATTTCCTCCTTAAAAAAATGTAGGTTTGGGTTTTTGAGATTATGCATTTGAGCTTGAGCCTTAGCTTGTGAACTCTTTGATTGGCTTATTGAGATTGGGTTTTTGAGATTATGCATTTGATTGATCAATAGCCTTATGTCATCTCATGCTTTGCCATAGATCAAGTCACCTTTATTAGTTCCAACTAGCTTTACTTTGTCGATACCATTATTATTAATATAGGGGGTATGGGAAATTATTTCAATAGATAATTGGTTCCAATTAGCTTTGGTTTGTCGATACCATTGTCATTGAAATTGGTGCGATTAGTAGTTGCCATTTCTGTTACTCCTTATTGTTCAACATTAGGACGTAGAGATTGAGCGAGCTGTGCGATCGCTACTATATTTCTCGGAATCGCTAAAACTTGATTTATTCCCTCTGTTCTTTTTGAGGGCAAGCTCTCAGCCCAGTGAGAAACTCAGCCTCTGGGAAAAACAGAGTTTCTTAGAATTCATTCGCGCTATCAAGGGTCGATTTCTAGTTACAGGCTTTATGTTTGCCAATAGAATGCCTGGAACTAGAAATCCACTCAGTGATCACCACCAACTCGTACAGCGCCTCCAAATCCCAGAACTAAGCCTAAAGTGGAGGGGGGACGATAGGGGCAGAAACCAAGTTTGTTTGGTTAAGCTCGACGTTTTGGACAACAGCAATCAAATCGTTTTTGTACAAGATATTAGTGTTGTTGCCAAACTTCACCAGCGAGTAATCCTGCGTACTGCCAGCAACCTGGATTTTATCGCCTTGTAATAAGTTAAAGTCTGTAATTGTGGCGTGACCATTTCCTAGGTAGTAACCGATGGTGGAGTAACCGAGTACGAATGTGTCCCCTTGAGTGCCACCAGTGAGAATGTCGAATTCCGTGCCGTTGCCGTAACCATTAAGGTAATCTTTACCGATTCCGCCGTATAGAATGTCATTGCCACTGTCGCCATAGAGATTGTCATCACCCCAGCCGCCTACGAGACTGTCATTATTGGCTGCACCAAATAGATAGTCATCACCAAAGCCGCCGATGAGAGTGTCATTTCCGGCTTCACCATAGAGATTGTCATTACCACCTGCACCAGCAATATAGTCATTACCAGCTTCACCATCGATCCAGTTGCCAACGGCATTACCTGTGATGGTGTTGTTGAGGGCATTGCCGTAGCCTTCATATGCGTTGCCGCTCAGCTTCAGGTTCTCCTGATTCTCGCCTAGGCGGTAGCCCAGCCCAAAGGTGACGGAAGAGATAACGGTGTCGATGCCTTGATTAAAGTTCTCGGTAACTTTGTCATTCCAGCTATCGACAACGTAGGTATCATTGTCTGCGCCGCCAAACATATCGTCGCTACCGGTGCCACCATCCAGATAGTCGCTGCCACCAAGACCAGACAGTATGTCATTTCCTGCTTTGCCAAAGATTGAGTCAGCTTGATTAGTTCCGACTAACTTTGGTTTGTCGATACCGTTGTCATTAAAAGAAGTGCCGTTAATAATCATTTCACTTACTCCTTGTTGTTCAAAATTAGGAGGTAGAGATTGAGCGACCTGTGAGATCGCTACTACATTGCTTTGAATCGTTGAAACTTGATTTATTCCCTCTGCCATAACTTTTGTAGCGCCGTCAAATAATACGGCTAAGTTTAACCAGGCAGAGGGTTGTCAGCTTAGCCAGGAAACGGATCACCAAGGATGAAGTCCGTTGCTTTGACATTGGTGATGTCTTGCAACACACCAATTTCATCCTTTCCGAACAATATCTTAGTATCTTGAACATTCGGGTTACCATACCCAAAGTTTCCAGACACCAAAGAGTATTTATCTACAGTCTCAAAGAGTGCGATTTTATCGCCTTGTGATGAGTTAAAGTCTGTAATTAAGGCGAAACCATCTCCGGTGTAGAAATTGTAGTAGGATTGCGCGCCCAGCACGAACTTGTCCGCGTCAGCGCCACCACTGAGGGTGTCAAATTCGGTACCGTTGCTGAAACCGTTAAGGTAATCCTTGCCAATACCGCCAGTGAGAATGTCATTGCCAGCCTGGCCCCACAAATTGTCGTCCCCACTGCCGCCGTACAATTTGTCGTTGCCAGTGCCACCATCCAGATAGTCCTTGCCAATACCGCCATTCAGATAGTCGTTCCCAGCCTCGCCCCGCAGGTCGTCGTTGCCAGTGCCACCGTACAATTTGTCGTTGCCAGTGCCACCCTCCAGATAGTCGTTTCCACCAAGACCCGACAATATGTCATTTCCTGCTTTGCCATAGATTGAGTCAGCTTGATTAGTTCCAATTAGCGATGGGCGAAATTCACCACCGTTATTAGTGTTGTTGTCATTGAAGTTGGTGCCATTAATAGTTGCCATTTCAGTGATTCCTTGTTATTCAAAGTGTTGGGGAAAGTTTATTGAAATTGGGTTTTAGGATGATGTATTTGAGCCAGAGCTAAGGCTCGTGAACCCTTTGATTGGCTTATTAGGGGTGGGTTCTTTGGTTTATGCACTTTGGTAAGAACGTTAACTTGTGAACCCTTTGATTGCCTTATTGGGGATGGGTTATTTGGTTTATGCACTTTGGCAATAGACTTAGCTTGTGTTCCCTGTGATTCGGTTATTAGAGGTAAGTTTTTTGGATTATGCACTTTGGCAATAGACTTAGCTTATGAACCCTGTGATTGGCTTATTAGGGGTAAGTTTTTTGGATTATGCACTTTGGCAAGAAACTTAGCTTGTGAACCCTTTGATTGGCTTATTGAGGTGAGTTTTTTCGGAGTATGTACTTTTACGCAAGTATGAGCTTTTGGACTTCAATTTTTGATAGAAGGTAAGTGCTGAAACCTGAACAAGTAGTTTGTGCTAGTTTTTGGTCATAGGTGAAGGAAAAGCTCTCTCGATGAGCTACAGTTTGAGAAGTTGGGGTTCCCTTACACTCGTCCGCCCATCTGGCTGAATAGGAGCGATAAGGGCAGTAAGTGCTATAGGGACATGGCAAAAACTAATTTTTGTAAAAGGTTTAATCAACCAGGATAAATTGACATTGCTGGAGTTCTATATCAGAGCTTTTGAAGGAGCGCGTGATGAAACTATCCACAAAACACTTGGGTTGGTTGCTAACCTTAGTTCTCCCGGCACTCGCTTCCGGACACAGCCAAGCACAACCCATTACACCGCAATCAGGTGCAGATGGCACTAACACTGTTGTTACTCCTCAAGGAAATCGCTTTGACATCAGTGGCGGCACTCGGTCAGGAGCCAATCTTTTCCATAGCTTTGAGCAGTTTGGACTTAACTCTGGACAGACTGCTAACTTTGTGTCTAACCCAGCAATTCAAAATATCCTGGGTCGGATTGTCGGTGGCGAGGTCTCGGTGATTAATGGCTTAATCCAGGTCACGCAGGGAAATTCAAACCTCTTTTTGATGAATCCAGCAGGCATAATTTTTGGTTCCAATGCAAGGCTAAACGTGCCTGCTGCTTTCACGGCAACCACAGCTACGGGTATTGGTTTTGGGGAAAGTTGGTTTAATGCTGTTGGTGCTAATAGTTATGCTGCCTTGGTAGGAAACCCCAACACTTTTGCCTTCACGACTTCTCAACTCGGCTCAATCATCAATGCTGGGAACTTGGCAGTGGCAGAGGGGCAGAACTTAACTCTTCTAGGTGGCACTGTGATTAATACTGGCACTATCTCAGCACCGGGAGGGCGGATTACAGTAGTAGCAGTACCGGACAACAGCTCAGTGCGGATTAGCCAGGATGGGATGGTGCTGAGTTTGGAACTTCGCTCTAGTGAGAGTAATCAACCAAATTCTCTACCCTTCACCCCTCTGTCTTTGGCACAATTACTGACAGGGGGAGATTTGGCTGGTGCTAAAGCAGTGACGGTTAATGATGATGGCACGATCTCACTAACCGGGTCTGGTTTAAAAGTAGATGCAGATGCAGGCACAGTTATTACCTCTGGTCGTCTAGATGTGTCAAATACAGCACCTGGTCAAACTGGGGGTACTGTGCAGGTTTTGGGAGATAGGGTAGGGCTTTTGGGCGCCCTGATTAATGCGTCTGGCACGTCGGGTGGCGGGACGGTGCTAATTGGTGGTGATTACAAAGGTCAGGGAACGGTGCCGAATGCGTCTCGCACTTATATTAGTAATAATTCGGCAATTATTGCGGATAGTTTGCTTGATGGGAATGGCGGTCGAGTGATTGCCTGGGCAGATGAAGTGACTACTTTCTACGGCAATATTAGCGCTCGTGGTGGTAGCGAGGCGGGTGATGGGGGATTTGTTGAGGTTTCGGGTAAGCAAAACTTGATATTTGATGGCACTGTTAATGTGAATGCTAGTAACGGCAATTTAGGGACTTTGCTGCTTGACCCGACAGATATCATTATTTCTAATGAGCCCAGTACCGGAGGGGTTAATGCCGCCTTGCCAGATATATTTCAAGGTGATGTGGCTGGGGAAATTACGATCAATGCTAGAACTCTTCAAGCTCAGAGAGGAAATGTTGTTCTAGAGGCTAGTAATAATATTACGATCGCCAATGGTGTATCACTTAACTTTGCGTCTGCTGGTGGGTCGATTACGTTTAAAGCAGATGCAGGAATGAGTGATGGAATTGGGTCTTTTTCGATGGATCGAACTCAATCCATTACAACTAACGGAAGAGATTTAACAATTTCCGGAGCAATCATCACTACGGGGAATCTAAATACGGCTAATTTGGGAAGTAATAGGGGCGATATTAACCTTAATGCAACTAATGGTGATATCAGCTTTAACAGTATCAACACCCAAGGGATAAGAATTGGTGGCAATGTGAGCATCATTGCTAACGGAGTTGTTAGGGGAGAGGGAACAATAATTGGCAATCCTTCAGTGCCTGTAGGTACTACCATCTTCACCGGAGGAAATTTTCAGGCAGGTTCCGTTCTAATTCAACATAAAGGTGGATTGGATAACTTTCAGTTTGTTGTGGGGGATGCGACTAATAATGGTACTGCTGGAGCAATTAGGACGGGCAATAATCAAATTGTCTCGCAAACTATTCCGGATAATAATACCTCAATCCCCAATGATAATACTTTTGTAGCCGGTAATCCTAATATCGATGGGATTAGTATGACTTTTATTAACAAAGCACCGACGCTAACGGCAAATCCCCAGCTAACTGATACTCAACAAAATCAGCCAGTTACCTTTACTTTTGCAGATTTAAATCCGATCGCGAGCGATGCCAATGGCGACAATACCTCAATCCGGATTGATGCGATCACAGCAGGAACACTGACCAGAAATGGAGTCGTGCTCAGTGCGGGTGATACGATTAACGCCAGTGATGTTTTAGTCTACACACCACCCCAAGATGCCACGGGTTCCGTAAACGCTTTTACTATTCGTGCAACTGATAACGTCTCCACATCAGCTCCAGTTCCAATTGCGATTAATCTCACTCAGCTCCAAGGCGGCGATGGATCGATCACACGAGGTGGCGATGGATCGATCACACGAGGTGGCGATGGATCGATCACACGAGGTGGCGATGGATCGATCACACGAGGCGGCGATCCACCGCCGCCCCAAGACCCCAATCTACCGCAACCTCCCCAAGCCGATCCGGTGGATGGGCTACCCCTTACCTTCCCACCCGGACGCGAACAGCTACCGCTAACAGGGGAATCGCTAGCTCAGTCACCTTCCCTTACAGAACTGGCAATCTTTCAAGGCGTTTTGCCCGAGCCTTCGCTATTACTAACTCCTCCAACTCAATCGCAGCGCCGATCGGGTAGTACACCGGCTGTCGGCTCTGCATCAGATCGACTTGGTGGCGCGCCACGCGATGGGACACCCCTCACGATGCCACCAGATTACCCTAATTTCATCTTGTCACTTCCACCCCATGTGAACCCACCTGATAAAGGAACTGGTGATGGAACTCCTCAACGTCCACCAATACCAATAACACCTCAACCAATAGTTGATCCTGATGTTCCAAAGGTAACAGACCCGCCTGGATCGGGAGGTTCCTCAGTTGCCAGAGAACCCATTCCTCAGAACGCACCTGCACGAGTAGCTCAACCTGATGTTCCAGAGGTAACAGACCCGCCTGGATCGGGAGGTTCCTCAGTTCCCAGAGAACCCAATCTTCCGGACGCAGACGATTCGCCGTCTGCGAAACCAGAACGCACCAATTCGGATAGGTCTGTTACTGCCTTATCACCTTCGGAAAGTTCCTCTTCGGCATCAACAGAGCAGAACCCCACTTCCTCTTCAGAACGAAATACTCAGCAGGGTTCGACGATCGCGCAAAAGATGCAAGACTGCCAACAACAGGTTAAGGCGATCAACACGACTGGGGCAGGTCAGCGCACTGGAGGAAATTATGCCAACCTAATCGAGTGTTACAAGCAAAATCTAGAGGTTGCCCAACAGGAAAAAAGTTTTGACTGGGAAGCTTATGCGCTGAACAATTTAGCCATTTCTTATTACGTAGTCGGAGACTACCTTAAGGCAATTGAGTTTCACCAGCAGCAACTGGAAAGAGCGCGACAGGCTCGCAGTCGCGCCCAAGAAGGTATTGCTTTATCAGGCATGGGTGCAGCTTATGCTGCCCTTGGGGACTACGAAAAAGCGATCGGCTACTACACTCAAAGCTTAGGAATTACACCTGTTGAATCTGCCCCGCAGTGGAAATCGTTAACGCTGAGAAATCTGGGCAATGCGTATCTCGCTCAAAAAGATTATCAAAAAGCCATTCAGTATCAAGAAGAGAGCTTGGCTCTTTCTAGAACAATTAGCGATCGCCACGGAGAAATGCAGGCATTGGGAAACTTAGGGAATGCCCATGCAATTTCCGGTAACTTTAATCGCGCCACTGAGTACCTGCAACAAAGCTTAAGTCTGGCGCGGAAACTAGGCAATCGCTTAGAGGAGGCACAAGCCCTCTTGGGTCTGGGTACGACCTACTCTTACCGCCGAGACTATGCCAAGGCGCTGGAATACCATCAACAGAGTTTAGTGCTCGTCCGGGAAGTCCGGGCTCGCCTCGGTGAAGGCATCGTGCTGACCAATTTAGGAGATGCCCAGTTTCGCTTAAACCAGCTCGTTGAAGCCGAACGAGTCCTATTCGATGGAATTAAGCTTTGGGAATCTCTGCGTGCTGGACTGGGGACAAATGATGCCTTCAAAGTCTCCATTTTTGAAACGCAAATTACTGCCTACCGCAATCTTCAAGAAGTCCTCAGCGCCCAGAATAAATTCAATGCCGCTTTAGAAATTGCTGAGCGAGGGCGTGCCCGTGCTTTTGTGGAGTTATTAGCCAGACGCATCAAATCGAGGGAAGCGGTTAGCGAAAAAGCTCAGTTCCCTTCAATCGAGGAAATCCAACGCACTGCCAAAAAGCAGAATGCCACGCTCGTTGAATATTCAATTATTCGCGAGCAATTTGTCGAGACTCCGCACGGCGCATCCGTTCAACAAACGGGAGAACCCCAGGACTCCGAACTGTTTATTTGGGCTGTCAAACCAACGGGTGAAATCGCCTTTCGTCGGGTTGACCTCAAATTCCTGCAACAGGAAAAGACATCCTTGGAAAACCTCGTAGCTACCAGCCGAATTTTAAAGGGACCGAGGACACGTCAAGGAGAAGCAGCACGAACGAAACTGCATCAATTGGCGATCGCACCGATTGCCGATCTTCTGCCAACAGACCCCAACGCGCGTGTCATTTTCATTCCCCAAGAATCTATGTTTTTGTTGCCCTTTCCCGCCTTACGAGACACGGCTGGTCGATACCTAATTGAGAAACATACACTCTTAACAGCTCCAGCCATTGATGTCCTGACGCTAACCAATCAACAACGTCAGCAATTAGCGGCAAAATATCCCGAACCGCCTCAAGGAAAAGAGGTTTTGGTAGTGGGTAATCCGACAATGCCCACACTCAAAAAGAGTGGAGAAAAGCCATATCGGTTAGCGTCGTTACCAGCGTCTGAACAGGAAGCCAAGGAGATTGCCCGACTTTTGAACACCCAAGCCATCGTCGGCGATCGGGCTACCAAAGTCAATATTTTGCAGCAATTGCCCTCTGCGCGGCTAATACATCTTGCCACTCATGGGTTACTCGACGATATCAGGGAATTGGGCGTACCGGGTGCCATAGCGCTAGCGCCCTCAGCCAACGATGATGGCTTCCTCACCGCTGGGGAAATTTTAAAGCTAAAGCTCAACGCCGAATTAGTTGTTTTGAGTGCTTGTGACACAGGACAGGGGAAAATTACAGGAGATGGCGTTATCGGGCTATCTCGTTCCTTGATTGTCGCTGGCGTTCCGAGTACCATTGTGTCGCTGTGGGCGGTACCGGATGTTGCTTCTGCCCAGTTGATGACCGAGTTTTATCGCCATCTCTCTTCAAATCCCGACAAAGCCCAAGCACTACGTCAGGCAATGCTGATGACAATGAAACAATACCCGCAACCCGACAACTGGGCAGCCTTTACCCTGATGGGTGAAGCCCAATAAAGTGACCGAGGCAATTTTAGATTTTATATTTCGGATTTTAGATGTTTGTTTGTTTGGCTTCACGATAAAAAATGATGTGTACCAGAAACGGGTCATTTTCTGGTACACAAGGGGCGAGAGTTTCAGGACTCTAGGCGATCGCTTTTACAAAGTGAAAAGAGAACCACCAGTAGCAGTAGGAAGGCTGTAAGCAATTTGATCGAGCTGAGGTGAACTCGTTAAATCTTTGAAAAAGGTTCCTCGGTGTTCCGGTATTAGTAATAGTTTAACAGGGCTTGCTGGTGAAGTTCGCTCAATTTCTACATAACCACGAACTTCAAAATTTGCCACATCCAGTAGTGTTTTGCTTTTTGGATCAGGAGGTTGGGGATTTGCAACTGGGATTAGTACAAAAGGACTGGGCTGTAAAATGAATAAGCCTGTATCTTTAGCCGGAATAGATAGTGAAGCTATTCTTGTATCAGGACGCTCTGTAGGCTGAAGTGTAAGTTTCTGATTGCCTCCATTTACATCAAAGAAAACCAAAACTCTATTAAAATTGGAAGGTTCATCAATCTTACCAAACGGTAACTGATTAGGGGCAGCAGGGGCAAGTTCAGTAAAAAATGATGGTGAAACCGTAAAACTAAGCTCCAGTGATACGTTGAAATTATTGGGATTAGCAATCGTTAAAAAATAGCCTTGAAGGACTTTACGACTGACGTTCCCTAGCTGGGAAAAATTCTTGGGTAGCTGAGGTTTGAGAAGAATTTCAAAAGTTGAAACAAGCATGAATTTTTGTTTGTTTTTGAGGGTTACAGAATTTTTATTTGGTTAGACTTTTCCGGTTTATGCACAGGTATACCGAAAGTCTGGGATAAATAGGAGGTAAAAAAGTGCCAGCTCCTAGAAGTAATTAGGACGTAGAGATTGAGCGACCTGTGCGATCGCTACTACATTGCTTTGAATCGTTGAAACTTGATTTATTCCCTCTGTTCTTTTTGAGGGCAAGCTCTTTGTAGGGTGTGTTATTAACGCACCCTACTACAGCTATTGCTTAGCCAACGACGTATGGGACAAAGGTGAAGTCTTTTTGGAAGCTGACATTGGTTGTGTCTTGCACAACACCAATCAAATCACCCTTGTAGAAGACTCCAGTGTCTAGAGCGTTGCTACCTTGCCAGTTGCCAGCCCCAAGGGAGTATTGGTTATTGTCGCTTTCCAAGTCCAAGAGTTGAATTTTGTCACCTTCTACCTTTTTAAAGTCTGTAATGGTGGCATAGCCAGCCCCAAGGTAGTTAATGCTAGGAATGACAGCGGAACCCACTGCGAATGTGTCCGCTCCAGTACCGCCAGTGAGGATGTCGTATTCTTGGCCGGAACCGAAACCGTTAAGGTAATCCTTGCCACTACCGCCTGTGAGAACGTCATTGCCTGCTTGACCATACAGATTGTCATCGCCTGCTTGACCATCCAGCTTGTCGTTACCAGCGCCACCGTATAAGTTGTCGTTGTTAGTGCCACCGTACAAGTTGTCGTTGCCATAACCGCCGTAGATGCGATCGTCACCACTGTCGCCGTATAAGATGTCATTTCCTCCACGACCCTCAATGAGATCATTGCCTTCCAAGCCGTGGATTACATCATTACCAAGCGTTAATACTGGCCCATTCGGACTTTGCTCCCATTGTTGATCGGTTCCCACTAATGATTTGTGCAACTTAGCGTCGCCGTTGATAGTATTGTTGTCATTGAATTTAGTGCCGTTGATATTTGCCATTTCAGTTACTCCTTGTTTTTCAAAGTGATGACCCAACAGGTTTTAACGCCCAGTCTTTGTATTTGTGCAATAGGTTGATTTGGAGGCAAATCAGGTTGGGTTTTGGGGATTATGCATTTGAGCAATTGCCTTAGCTCGTGAACCCTTTGATTGGCTTATTGGGAGTGGGTTTTTGGGATTATGCATTTGAGCAATAGCCACAGCTTGTGCCATTGACCCAGAGAAAGGGACAGCAATGTAGAGATTGGAGCTGCTTTCAAGGGTACGAGCGCCCGTTTTGCTACCGGTTTTCATGAGTCGATCGCCCACACAGTATTCGATCACCCACACAGTATTCGATCACCCACACAGTATTCGATCGAATGCTGTGCGGGCGATCGTCCCCTTGTCATAAACACAATAGATGGCGATTGAGCGCCAGGGCGCTCAATCGCCATCATAACGAGGGTAAGTAACCCGGATTTGGTATCATAGGATGTAAATGCACCACTAAATATGATTATAAAATTCAGCTAAAATTCACCCCTTTGATGAGTGCAGTCACTGTTTAGAGGTGTTGGCAATTTCACCATTCCGAATTTTTTATGTACTAAAAAGCACATAAAAAGTGTTAGGAATGTCAATCATTGCTGGTTGTTTTATAAACTGTCATCTCGCAGTTTCCAAAGAAAATTCTGAACGTCCCATGCCAGATCGAGTAGTCGCAGGTTGGCATTGATGTCTTGAGAATAGCTATCAGCAAGGGCTTTTTGTACGAAATCAGTTAACAAAACTTCCAAGCTGATGCTAGATATGTATTGTTGCTGCATAATTCTCTTTTAAGAAGGGTGTAATGTTTTTTGAGCAATTGCCTTAGCTCGTGAACCCTTTGATTGGCTTATTGGGAGTGGGTTTTTGGGATTATGCATTTGAGCAATAGCCACAGCTTGTGCCATTGACCCAGAGAAAGGGACAGCAATGTAGAGATTGGAGCTGCTTTCAAGGGTACGAGCGCCCGTTTCGACCTGAACTAGATGGATGAAAAAACGCTCACGGGTTAGGAGTTAGGAGTCATACCAGTTTCCTAAAATAGTGCTACACTTAGTATGTATCTGCGTTGTAAGTTAGTACCCAAATATAAGAAAGAAAGATGTCAGGAGTTGCCAAGATTGAAATTCGGGAAACAGCAGGAGAACTGAAAACTCTTCTGCATCAAGAGAAAGATGTTTTGCGCCACGAAAAACTACAAGTTCTGTATTGGCTTAAAACCAAAACGGTAGACAGCGTATTGTCTGCTGCTGTGCGGTTAGGTAAACATCGTACCACAATACAGAGATGGTTGTCTAGTTATCGGTCGGGGGGCATAGAAGAATTATTACTCCAGAAACCCCGTTCGGGAAGACCGAGAATAATGAATTCAGAAACGGTAGAAAGATTATCAAAGGAATTGTCAGAGCCTGAAGGATTCAGTAGCTACAAAGAAGTACATGAATGGTTGACAAACTGCTGTGAAGTAAAAGTGGCATATCGGACTGTACATCAGTGGACCAGATATCGGCTGAAAGCAAAATTAAAAGTGCCGCGCCCGGTGAGTGAGAAGCAAAAACCAGGAGCACCGGAAGAATTTAAAAAAAACTGTCATCCTTAATCAAAAGCAGCCTGAGTCAGAGCGAGAGCTTTTTAAAACAGTGGAAAAAAGTGCGATACTGGAGCGAAGATGAAAGTCGGATGGGATTGCATACAATTAGGAGAAGAAAGTTAACGGGGAGCGGAATCAAACCGCAAGGAAAAGTGCAATAGGATTTTACTTATTTGTGGCTGTACGGGGCAGTGGAGCCACTAACAGGAGAGGGCTTTTTTTACGAGTTTACGCATCTGGATACAACATGCTTCGAGAAATTATTGGAGCTATTTGCCAGTAAGTATCCTCTAGATTTACATATCATACAAGTAGATAATGGAGGGTTTCATAACTCCTTAAATCTGAGCATACCCGAGAATGTGATTTTGCTCTTTCAGCCAGCCTACAGTCCGGAAATAAATCCCATAGAAAGACTGTGGGGGTATGTAAAAGAACAATTAAAATGGTTGAGATTTGAACACATAGAGGAGTTGAGAGCAGCGGTGCAAAAAGAGTTAAATAAGTTGACGAATGAAGTCATTGCTTCTTTGACGGGATGGCAATTCATTTTAGAAGCTATATCTGTAGCAAAACTTTAGGAAATTGGTATCAGGGGTAGGGAGGAGCGGCGGGGAAGTTTGCGATCGCCCTCTTGTTGTGCCAGTTAGCGACAACTGTCCATACGCCAGGGGAGGAGGACGAGCCAAGACGATCGCGGTCAATGTTAGATTACTTGCCTTTTATCCACTTGATAGCAGTTGGAACAATACTAAAGAGAAGCTCTAGCAAGTATTCTGGCTTAATAGCAACTACGATTATGGCAACACTAAGAATGAACAGACCTAGAAAAAACGCAGGGTCTTTTCTTGTTATCAGGTTGCTTACCTTCTTGAGAAAACGTACTGACTCTGACTTGCGGGGACACTGCATTATAGCTCCTTGTCTATTAACCGACATCATTAAGGTGTTATCATCAGGTGCTACTGTTGTTAGGCTAGGTTTCTATGAGCTAGTTACCTCATTGGGAGTGGAAACAGGAATAATGCAATCACCTATCTCCTAACCCCTCCTCTCTCTCAAATCGCCTACAAGCCACCTCAAGTCCTCAGTCAGTACGTTCGGTTGAATTTGAGTTAAAAGAATACACTTAATCAGAAGGAAAGTGACGCTCTCACACTTACAAGAGCGGGTAAGTGTGGGAGCGTCACAGTCAATTTCAATGCCCTAGCTTCCACTATGGAAGGAATACTTGCATCGTAAATTCAAAATTCAAAATTAACGTTTGGGCTGACAGCACTCCAGTATTGGCTCTGAGGCAACATCATCCAAGCCCACCGCTCGCAGAAGGACACCCCAATCATTACTGTTGGCATCGGTGCGGCGGAGTTCTGAGGCAGCAGTCAAAGCCTCGTGCCAAAAACCATTGGCAGCATATAGGGCGACACGCTGCTGTGGGCGTGCGGCCTCTAATTGACTTTGAAGAGTAACGTTCAGTGGCTCTCTTTGCACCCAACCATCTACGACATCCAAAACCTCATCTTGCTTTTGCGACTTGAGTATGGAGAAATACCAGCGATATCTTTTGCCAATTTCTAGAGATGCCACGCTGGACGGAAGGCGAACACTGATAACACCGGGTAGCGTGTCAGACGCCGTTAAAGTGGTCTGGTAGACATCATTGTCCTTTTCATCTTTCAGAACAAACTCTAAGGGACAGCCGGAATAAGGAACATAAAACCAAAAGGTGGGATGCTCGGCGTTCGTAAATCCCAGGACCAATTCTGATTCTGGAATTTTATAAACTGGAACCAATGCCTTGAGTTGCTTTTCATCAACCTTGCAGGGGTCACGTCTTCCTCCTCCAGCGCGACTCCCCGGTTCACCAATGTCGCTAGGCGGTGGGGGCGCGTTGAAAATCAACGAGGTGTTTAATTGTGCATTGAACAGGCGACTCGGTGAGTCATTTATAGTTGGAGGGCTCGATCCAAGAATTGCAGATTTAGCAGCTTGTGCTTGTGCTGAAGAAAAGCCGAAGGATACTAAACTGATAGCAAAAACAAGTTTTATCGGTTGAACAAGCAATTTTAACTTAGTCATAGCTTACGTTAGGTTTTACCTTTTGAATGCGTGAATTGCTTACTACGCTCCCTCCGGTGACGACCAAAGCCAACGCCGAAGGGACAAGTGGCACCCAACCGCCCTGGCAGATTAGACCAAAGCTAAGTCCGTATAAAACTCCAAGGGCAGCTCCCCCTGCCAGTCCTAAGCGCAGGGAATTCCGAATGCGCCACGCTAGTACGCCTCCGAACAAAGACCAACCCCAGACCCATAACGTTTCACCCCACTGAGACCAGACCCACAACAAGGGGCGCTCATCGAGAACAGCACTGAGAATCTGACTGACCATTTGGGCATGAACGATTACTCCTGGCATTTCCTGGTAAATCTCCTGGTCCGCACTGTATGGCGTGGGAAAATAATCACCGTCACTTTGAGCAGTAACGCCGATCAAGACAATTCGATCCTTCACCGCATCAGGCGGAACCTTATCTGTGAGTATGTCGTTTAGCGTTACTGTATCGCCAACTGGAGAGCGGTAGTGGACGGGGCGGTAATTGAGTAGTATTTGGTAACCAGAGTCATCGACTTTTTGATAGCCTCCCATCGGCACTTGTAACCGCTTGAAAATAACCTTACCGACCTGCAATTGATTTTTATTAGTGTATTTGGCTTCCATTCCCTCCGCCTTTAGATAACGAAAGGCTAGCTGGGCACTCAAGGCGTTTGGTGTGGTACAAGCAGATTTGGCGTTTGGGTTCATTGCGATGAGATGGCGACGGATAATACCATCAGGGTCTTTGACTAAATCACTAAAACCCTGGCGTTCTGTCGGAATTTCAGGAGGGGATGAAATGCCTGGTTCGTTGAGCTTTTGTTCGCTGACTTTGCAAATGGCGAAGATGCGATTGCTGTTTTTCAGGCGGGTAGTTAATTCGGGCTGGTTAGGGTCTACAGGGAAATCGCGATATATATCTAAACCAATGGCTCGCGGTTGATAGGACTCCAGTTTCTCTAAGAGTCTGGCTAGTGCTAAATCCGATAGTGAGCCTTTGCGGGATTTCTGCTCGGGAAGCTGAAAATCCGCTTCCGTTATGGTGACGACTAAAAGACGCGAATCCTGCCTTTCATTAGGGCGTAACCTCACCAACTGGTCGAAAGCCTTGAGTTCCCACGACTGTAATAAACCAAATGCACGTCCACCCATCACCAAGCCGGTGACTGCCAAACTCGCCATCAGTACCCGCCACAAACCACGCTGCCTTGACGAGGTTGGGGTTGGCTGGCGTATCGGTTGGGGAGAGTCAGTTGGTGATTCTGGTTCATTGAGGAAATCGTTCCAATTGGGTGGCACTTCAGCCGGATTCTGAAAAGTCACTGGTAACCAGCTAGCACCGGGAAATTCTCCCTCTATCCCTTGCAACCTTTCCCGCGCTTTCCGCACAGCTACATCGAACGAGCGACCGCCAGCAAACTCTGTAAGAAAGTATTTCAAAAACTCCTGTGCCACCAAATCTGGGACGGGTTCCCGCATTACAATCATTTGAGGGATGTGCAAATCCGCCAACTGCCGTGCTAATCCCAACCCATCACACGAGTTAAAAATCGCCAGTTGCAAACCGCGTGCGATCGCTTCATTCAGAGCATTTTTTAGCTGGGCAATGGTTAAACTCTCGGTAGGATTTATATAAATCAGACCCGAACCGCCATCAGCTTGGGTCGAACTATGTCCAGCAAAAAACAGGATATCCCATCCCTGGCTATCCCAAAGCTGCTCATTTAATTTCCGGCGCTGGGGTTCTACTAAAAATACCGTTTGTGCGTCTTTTAATTTCTCCAGTAATCGCTTATCTGCTTCAATATCAATTCCAGCCGAATCGCCCAGAATCGCCAATATCCTCACTTGCTTAGCAGAATTTTGGACGACTTTTCCGGGTTCAAAGTTGAGGGGACTTAAGGAGACTTCTGCCAGTGGGTAATCTCTAAAAAATCGCCAAGTATACCAGGGTAATTTTCTGAGTTGGTTGTCTTCAGTTTGAATAATGACTCGAATTTCTTGCGCTGAGTCTAGTTGCTTATATAATTGGCGGGAGATGTCGCTAAATCCTTCAGAATCAAGCCAAGTATCAATTCGGTTTTGTAACTCGTGACTTACTTCATAAAAATCGGCATCACAAACGTGAGTCACGTCGGAGTCATCAATTTCAATATCTTCATCGATTGCTTGAGGTTGACGCCTGCGTATCGTCAGAGAGCGAGCCTGATAGAGTAACTCATAAAGCAATTGCCAACGACGGTATAGGTCTAGAATATCTGGGGCTGTGGGTAAGCTGCCCGTAATTTGCCGACTCTGGGGAGTATTCTGGGATGGTAGCCAAGCGGTGACAAAAGGAAAGCCGTTGTGCAAGTCACCCTTTCCTAGGTTCAAGACAACCAAATTACTCATGGCTCTCTTCCAGCAAGCTGGTCAATCACAAAATCTTCCGTAATACTGAAATCATCGAGAGCTACTTTAACACTAAAGCATTTTCCCATCGGACAGGTAAATCGTTTCAGTTGAATCAAGTTATCTTGAGTTCGCGCTTTGTATTCTTGAAGCGTTGCTCCGGATTGAGAAAGCAAAATTAGTTTGATATTGGAAGGCAGGTAAGTTTGCCCACCTGCTGGATAGAGTTGCACGCGAATCCCCACTCTTTGCTCCGTCTCTGGTGCTAAACCAACCAGCAGCGCCACCGAGTGATTTTCCAGTTCCATTCCCAAATCAATCAGCTTAATTCCCTCAACCAAAACCTTTCTAATCTCTGTAACAGAAGGTCTACCTTGTCTGAAACTAAAGGATAAATTTCCCGAGCCTGTATTTAAAAGTGTATCAAGGGATTGCCAACCCGCCTCAAATACGTCTTGGAACCACTGCCCTAAGTTAATAGAGGTTTGCTTATGTGCCGCCTCTGCAACAAATTGTCCTAACCGCCGTTCGTATAACTCTTGCCTCCATTGCTCGTTAGCCAGCAACGCTGCCCACTGTTCAAAACTAACAGCAGTCCGAGGAAAATAAACCGATGATTTTCCTAGTTTTTCCAACAAGTTGCTTGCTGTTTCTTTTGACAAATTCGATGCCGATTCTACCTGTATTTGTTTATTGAGAACTGGCTCTGCTTTTAGCAACATAATGGTTAGGTCTTTCACTAGATGTTGCTGAGCGATATAGTAGGCGCGATCGCTTTCATCATATATCCCTTTTTTCTTAAGATTCTGATGGGAGACATATCCAGACAGCCGCATCCAGGATTCATTCTGATTGTCTACACTCACTTGTACTGCAAGATAGTAGTCGGCTCTCCAGCTAGGAAGATCGACCCACTCTTGAGGAATGCAACACTCCTCCAAATCATTACTTTCACTGGGAATAAGTGCCAGTCGAATCTTACCTAGTTGGATGATGCTGCCATTAACAAATTCCCAGAGACTTGGCAAGGATGATTCTGGAAATATGCTGATATAACTTGGTTGAAAGGTACTATTTTCTTCTGCTGGTTGCTCTTCTTCAAGCCAAGCCTCCAGCCAGGGAACAAAAGTATTCATGCAGAGGTCATTGAGATAAGCATTACAGCGGGCAGTGGCATTGGAATGGCGTTGCGCTCGCTGCCATGCTTTTTCTTGAAGCTCAACTGATAGCTTTAACCAAAGCTGTTCGGGATATGTGGTTGATAATTCTCGCAAACTAAACATAATTCGTTTTTCCTACTATTGCTTACAATTCAACGGAATACAAAGTTTTTAACCAAACTTCAACTACCTCACTGACCTGTTCTTTTTCTGTATCTAGAGAAAGACCGAAAGCATCATAAACCCACTGGATTAAAGAAATCTGCAACTGCTCTTTAGCATTGCTAATTGCTTGTTTTACATTCCAGTTCGGTCTAAAAATGGCTAGTTGTTGTTCAGCTATTCTCTGACAATATCGCATTTGTATCAATTCTTGCAGAGAAACTTCTAATTTTTTAAATGCTTCTAACACTTGAATGTGAACGAGTTCTTGATAGTACCTTTTTAACCATGAATGAACGCAGTCTAGCTTAAGATTATTGAGTTGAGTGATGACTGCCTCTTGTAATTCGTTTTTAGCTGCACTCAGCTCTTGAGTAACTTCAGCCGATTCCGCTATTTTTACCCTCATAAAATAATCAGCGATTTCTTCCACATTCATTCTCTGTCCGTAGCGGAGTCGTAAAATAGTTTGTTTTGAGTTATCAAGGGTTTCGATAGAATCAATTAAAGCTCCCTCAATTAAATCAGATCGACTGGGATTCGAGAATCTTTCCTCTAAAAATTTTTCTACATATCTTTGCGCCCAGACTTGAGGTGTAGTTTTCAGGGTTTCAGTAATTAAAGTTTCCAATTTACTTAGTAGGGGAGTTTTATAGATGTTTGATATATAACGTGCAACTGTTCCTTGGTTTATCCCAACTTTACTTGCAAATTGCTCTTGAACTAGAAGAGAAAACTCATGGGGGTAACAAAGTGGCATAACTGCCTTGCGGACTCCCTGTGGAATCTTGCTGCGAATTTTTTCCAGGCTATTATTAATCCGCTGTATTTCCTCCCCAAACACCAAATCAGCCTGTTGTAGAAAATCTACTGGGTTCTCTTCCAACTCTAAAGGTTCCCAAGGATTCACAGACGGCTCGTAGTGTTTTTCATAAGTATCGGCATCGCGGGAAATTTCAACGAGTCTTGGATAGTGTTGTAACGCCTCAATGCAGATATTCATCCATTTTTTAATCATCTCAGGCGTTACTTCTGGACTAGAAGACACCTGTAGAGGTGCATCAGGCTGAAATCGGTTGGAGTTGTAGTCTCTGGCAGTTTCTTCAAAATCTGGTAGCTCAGGCTCCGGCCACCTTCTACCGTTTCTTGTATTAGGATTATGAACTTTATTGTTTTTGTAAATTGGTACGAAGTATTGCCAAGCAAAGATGTATTGAGTAATATTCGGCTCAATTATTCCGTGTCTTAAAAGAGCTTCTCGTAGTTTTTGTTGCTCATTATTAAACTTTCTTCGACTGCTTAAATCTACATCACACAACAGATGCCAAGGAGATTCACAGTTTATCTGGTCTAGGATGATATTCCTTAGCGCACCTTGTAGATAGGTTTTGAGATTGGCACCGCTAGCATCTTGAGAATTGTACCTCTTAATACATTTATTCAGCTTTTCTCGGTTATATAGGAAATCACTCGTTAGATCGAAAAACTTGATACAAGTTGCTGTAGGAAATGGAAATTTGCGAGAAAATTGCTGGACAAAGTGACATCGAGCTAGATCAAAATAAGCAACTAAATGCAAATGAGCCAACTGCCGTTCAGACTCGGATTTTGAATCATCGTCAATGGTTCCCCCAAAATATTGAATGTAATGGCTATCTTCCCATTCAGGATGTAACTGAACTAGCTTCTCCATTCTGCTTCTTAATGGCTTTTGAATTGATGACTTAAAACTGGCATAACCGTTGTCACTTCTGCAAGCATATAATATGCAGAATTTATCAATGATATCCTGACATCGTAAGCTCGACATTTTGGCTTCCTCGTTGAGATCTAGAACACGGTGTTGTAGATACTTCTGGTTTGGCGATGCTAACTCAGAATCCCTAAGTTATGCCCTAGTGGCCATGAAACCGAATCCTGGGTAGTTCTACTAAACTTATTAAGGCACAGAAAAGGTTTTTATGTAGGGGCAAAGGTAGCGTAGCTATCACCTGCAGCCACGGATTGGCTGAAGTGCTTGCTGAAAAAGGCTTCTAAAATCTTCCTTGAGGAATTGCTCATGGCAATGCCATGGCGATTTGTCTCCTTGGTTGGCTCTGGTATGACTTGACATCTGGGTCAATTTCCAGTAGTCACATATAGTTTCTTTCAATTAGAAACTCAAACCAGATGCCTGTCCGCATCTTATGACTCGCAAACAGACCGATGTTTTTTTTGGGTGCTGGAGTTTCTGATTTTTATGGCTGGATTGACCAAGCTACACCCACCTTTCCCAGACCGCGTTACTCTGGTTCAACTTGCCCAGCCTAACCAGACGACCAGGCGATTTCATTTAGTCCGCAACAAAACTTCACGCTTGTCCGCAACTAAATTTCATTTAGTCCGCACAAATTTTATTTAGTCCGAGAATCCACATGTGTGTTGGACTACCTGCACGTAGGCCAGTGCTACTATAGCACGTACAGGCACACCAGCTCGGAAATAGTCAGGGGGTTGAGTATGCCTTAAAAGCACGCGCTGCGGCATACTGCGAGCCGATTGCGGGAACGCCAGCACCGGGCCTTCTCCCAGTCCGGCTTCATTGGTGACAAGTTAAGACTTAATTGCATTTGTCAATCAGTAATATTACTCAAAAAAACTGCTTTTTTAGGAGGGGAAAATTCACGATTTGAGAGGGAGTAGGTATAAATATCACCCACGGCATGATTCCTCGATCGCCCAAATCTCAGTTTTATGCCCAAAATCCGAGTAAATGTTGAGCATAATTGCTGATTGACAAATGCTTTCTTAGCTTAACTTGTTACCAATGATGTAGAACTGTACTTCAAACCCCGATACAAAACGTTTAATTACCGCATCGGTACACTAACGGAGTATTTTCAGTTTCCCGATGTCAAGGCTGTGTTGAATGATTTGTACGGGATGGAGCCGCCTGCGTTATTTGCTGGTGAGGTCGATGCCCGTGCTAAAATCCAATCGGTTGAGAAAGCGTAAAAAACGATAATGAAAAAAGATCGAGAGAGTTATCATCATTAAAATTTAATATTTTCTAAATTTACAAGATAGATATATTTGCCAATTTTTAATAAAAACTTTCTAACTGTAATGTTCATTATCGAACGACAGCGTTCAGGCGACTAGCGTCGCATCCTCTGGGTAAGCTGTAACTGTCTTACCCACCTATGCAATTAATCACTTTCACTGATTTAACTTTTTTAGCCAATCCGACCCAACTAACAGTTCCCATTGAATTGAAACAAGAGCAATTTCAACTAATAATGAAACAAACTTTATTGAAACTCCCCACTGAACCTCTGCTAGTTGCGGAGCCAAAAGTGGATAAGTGGATTATGGAAGTTAGTTTGCTATTTCCAGAGGTATTTGAATGGGAACCTCCTACATTCTTAGTCGATACTCAGTTTAGCGCTAAGCTTAATAAAGATGTATGCGTACAAATCAACGCCAATGCAGTTTTTCTTGAACGTCAATCCGTCCATTTAATTGAATGGGCAATCCGCCATCCTGCATTAAATTGGTCTGACCGAGTAAAATTGTGGACAGCAGCCGAATCTCTCTCGCTGTCGCCAGAAAATATCAAGCTGACCGTGTTAGCGCTGCACCCAGCCCATCCGGGGACGAGGCGCGAACTCAGTTGGGACAGCCGGCAACACGCACAGACAAGAGATTGGCTTGCGTCCGCGCTGGCAGGAAAGGCGAGATCGCCTGTTGCGGCTCGAAGAACATCACTGCCTGCGATCGCGCCCCTAACTCATTTCGACATTGAGGGAATTCCAGAGGTAGAGATTTAAGTGCGATATGCGATCGCGACGCTCAGAATCCGAATCGATCCCAACTTCCAGGTCAAGACCAATGGAAAATTTTCCATTGGCTCCCACACGCCCGCTAGCGCTTGCCAATACTGCCAGTGGCAAAAACCCGCCTGGAACGCCCAGTTTTACTGACAACTGAGTCTAGCGGGTCAGAGCCAAATTTCTTACCTGAAGTTGGCGGCGTTGGCGATTGGGATGGAACGTTACCTCCGGCGTCTGGCAGAGGCAGCATCCGTTCTGCTTCCTCAATGCGATCGTACAAAGCGGCTGTAAGCTGGTCAAGACTTGCAAGTTGCACCCGACTCTCCAGCCGGAACCTGACCTCTGTATCCCAGAGAGCTTCGCTCTCGCTTTGCCGCTCCAAATCGGCTTTGGGAATGGGTATGGTCAGCGCGTAAGGAATTGACCCCTCGCCGCTGGAACTGTAGCCGGGGTTCGTAATTACACACCGTCCCTGGGGGAACCGCAAAATTTCGTCCACCGAAAACAGCGGCATTTTTTGAAGCGACTCGTTCCAACTAATAGATTGATTGCTTTGAGATTGGCCGCCCATTGAACGGCTAGTGGACTTGCTTTTGAGCAAAACTTCTTTTTCTCCGTAGCGTTCGGAGTATTTTTTTGCAGTATCAGTGTTACCCGGATTGAATAAAATATGAGTGCTGCAAGCAGAGGCGATCGCCGCCCCCATTTTCTCTCCGTACCCTTCGTACAGTTGCTCCAAACTCTGAATTCCTAGAATGAAACAAGCTCCATTCGAGCGATATTCGTTAATCCACTGCGGCATTCGGTCCAATCGAATGGAGGGAAATTCATCGAGTGAAATAACCAATGGGTCTTTCCGAGGGCGACTTAAGTTGGACACAACGAGGAGGTGAATCGCGGCTGCTAGCAGAGGCCCCACAACGGATCGCCGCTCGTCATCTAATTTGAAAATAATCATCTGTCGGCCTTCTATTTTCGTTGGGATGTCCGACTTTCCCAAAAATGCTCGCAACAGGTCAGCTTGGATAAAACTGCTGAACGTTCCGGCCGCCGTCGTCAGAATTCCTGAAATAGTTTTTTCTGCTTCCTTAGCGCTCAAAAATTGGTTGAAGCTGGTAGCGACCCACTCATCAATTTGACGGGATTGAACCGCATAGTCAATCCGCTTTACCAAATCTGGCAACCTCAAAATTGCATAGAGCATTGCCATGTCTGGATACCTAGAACCCTTGACTAATTGAAGGAGTGCTTTAGCCAATAAGTCTCCAGCTTTAGAGAAAAACTCATCACTTTTTCCATTGCCTGCACTCGCATTTCTATTAATAACCTGACCGATTTCCCCAGCCATGACCGAATCTTGAGGGGACTTCATAAAGTCGAGGGGATTAATGATGCCTGAATAAGGTTCTCCCGGTGCAAATACCGACACTTGGTAGCCATACCGCGCTGCCAGAGGTGCGTGGAGTTTGAGCTGATCTCCTTTCTTATCGTAGAGAATAATCGGAAATCCTTGCACCATTGCACTTTCTAGCGCCCTATCAATTGTAGAAAAAGTTTTACCCGACCCTGGTGCTCCAATTACTAAAGTTGACCGTTCTGCATGAGGGAGCCAAACAGTGGGAGGAGAACCAAAAGCTGTCTGAATAGTGGTAACAAAATCTTTAAGTTTTTTCCCCTTCCACCAATAGCGAGGACTGCCACACCAGAGCGTGACTTTATTATGCTTGCGTTCCTTAATTTGTTTCAAGGCAAGCTGAGTGGCTGCCATTTTTTCGGAAGTTCCGCACACTTTTCCAGTAGTAATTTTCCCCTTTCCATTCCCTAGAAACCGAGACAGTAAGAGGAGGAATATCAGCGCTCCTATTGTTAGATATCCATCCGGGTTATTGTATTGTTGGAAGAGACCGCCTAAGTCGATTGATGATAGGGGTGTGGGTTGCTGGGTTCTCCTCTGGGCTTGAGCGAGAACTGGAGTAGAGTTAGCCTGTGCTATCAAAAATTTAATCTCAAAATTCATAAGTATCTATCTGAATTCAATATTTTGTCTATCGCTCAATTAACTATGAACTCAGTTGTAGCTACAACTTAGTGTTTGCAGACAAGTAAGCTTAAATCAAAATTACTCAGTGTTAGTTCAGTCTTGGGAACGAGCAATTACAGCCAATAGTTCTAACTTTCGGTAGAAAACAACCAGCACTTGATATTATTTCTGCTAACGCAGTCAACAGGATAGGAAGCAAAATTATTGAAAGATATTTTTACCGTGAACAAGAAACAAAAAGAGTGGCTGTCAGAGCTTTTGAAGAGACACCCGGACTATGAAATTTTAAAACGCAGCACCATTAAACTAGGAAGAGGCGACATCTCGCTAACTTTAGAACGTACAGAATGGCTCTACATGGGAGCCGTTGAACTAAAATATTCAGGAGCCTATCTACCTGGATTAAAGTGGCATTATCTTAACGCCAGACTATCCAGAACGGGCAAATTGCTTTCCGACTTAACCTACAACTCTAAAGTCGTGTCTTACCCTCACTGTCCGGTGGCGCCTGACTGGTTGACAAAATCTAACTTAGAAGAGGTGAAAATTCAGGAAGGAGAACAGATGAATTTCCCCTTTCACGAAGCTGTATTGATGGTAAGCCAGCCCCCATTATTGAAAGGGAGTTTTTACCAAGCGAAGCGGTGGCATAGGCGCAAATCAGAACGATCGCCTGTAACAAACAGTCGCCGCACTCCAAAAACTTTCCAGCGCGAACTGCCATTTTTGAAACCAAAAGCCCTAGCTCCCGATACTAAATTTGTCCCCCTTGCTTGTATTGATGGCGGTTTCGTACAGGTTCCTGAATATCTAATAAAGTTGTTAGAAGAAGCGAATGCTAGTCTATCTGAACGAGCAGATGCAGCTTCTTTGTACGCGATCGCGGGTTTGAAAGGAGCCATCAACTTTGTAGAAGGACTGCCTCTACTGCGGACAATAGGAATAAACGCTTTACCGAGCGTCGATCGCGCCCAATATTGGCAGCGAGAAAATTAAAAAATTTGTGAGTGCTTGATTCTGATAATAGCGCAACTTCAGAAATTGTTGAAGCTGCGCGAGCGCTTTCACAATCGTTCTTTTTTTTGCACACTTAATTAGTCTTCCTCACGATTCGGTAGTTCTGTACTACCAGTTAATTTTTTTATGATTTTTAAATCTTTTTGACAAAATTACTAGGCTTAACTGTGCTACCTCTTACCCTTTTTAAAGGTAAGGCTACCGCCTTGCAGGAACTGCAATGTCACAAACTTTTAGAATGGTTAAAACCAATAGTAAAGCTAAAGCAAAAAGCTCAAATAACGCAGGAACGACTGAAAGCACAATCCCACTTCAGTCAGAAGACCTCGATTTTGAAATTGACCCCGAACTCCTAGAACCCGGTCACAATCAAGTAAGGCGACCAATTCTGCCCTATGGCATCGTCATCAACGAACAAGTGGCGGGAATATTAATTCCAGAGGATCAGCTAGAAAAAGCCAATTGGTTTGTCATGCCAACAGAAGAGGAAATGACTACAATTGGACTAACAGAAGATGTTACAGGCCTGCTGCTCTCTAAATGCCGCTTATGCGTGCTGGGATTTGTCCCTGAATACATTCGTTACAAGAATGACATTCCCGATCTAGGCGGTAGTGTTGTCGGGCTGTACGAAGAGTATAAAGCTCAACTCGATAAAAAGATAATGGATGTTGTTAGCGAACACGCTATTGTCTTCTTGGATGAAAACAATCGTCCCAGACACAGCACGCCTATTGTCGTCAGATTTAAGAATGTTGCGCTTTGGAGCTTTAAAGCAGCCAGAGACGAATTTTACCGTTTGTTGGAAAAAGCATTCGCCGACTATTTCCAAATTCCTTTCAGCGGGAAAACCGATAAATGGCGAAGCCTTGGTATCCTAGAGGTGGAATTCAAAGGAGTTAAAGAAGGTGAAGGCTCTAATAAGAGCTACTGTTGCAAAACTGTCAGCTATACCAAGCCAACTGCTGATAATTTCCCCTTTCTATATCTGGGACGGCCGCAGCATAAAAATGCGATTTGGGGGCTGCACGATATCATTGCCGGATTCACTGAAACTCCTGCATTACCAGGTACAGCCGAACCGCAAATTCAAGTGCTGCCACCCGCTGCTCGTAAAATAGAAAATGGAAAAAAGCAGACCGCCAATCATAAATCTCCTCGTAAAATTGCCGCTGAAGTAATAGAAGAAGAGGATGATTTCGACGATTTTGATGAAGAAGAGGAGTTCGACGATGATTTTGATGCGGAAGCAGATGACTAACAGCCTCGGTTAGTTACTTTTGAAAAAGTGCCTCATATCCAGTTAGGGAGCGAGGCATTTTTTTATTGGTGCGGAACAGGCGCTCGCTAACGAACAGCCAAGCTCAAATACTTTAAATTCGCCTATTCCATTTTATTGGGAAGATTAATCAAGGAACTGTTAGCTAACTGGTACTGGCTGCCGTTGAAGCAAAGAAACAACTGCCGAATACCATTTTGTGACGGCTGTTGTACTTGCAAGCAAGGCAAATCAGAGGTTTCTGATGGGTCACTTACTACTTGAAGTAGCGGTTTATTAGGTGGCAAGTTTTCGTTTAAATAACTAGCAAATACACGACGATAAGAAGGAACATTCTTTCTGAATAAATACCCAGCATATAAGCAACCTCCCGCCCCACAAACTCCAGGGCTGTTAAAATTAAAAATAACTAATCGACCTGCTTGTCCGTTTACAGCCCAAGCCAACACATTTGATGCTGAATTCTGGGGGTTAAGGTCAGAATTTTCGGCAACTATGCCTTGAACAGTTTCAACAGGGATGAGCCTAGTAGCAGGTGTCCAAGAAATCGTTGTAGCACTCGCGGTGCAACCAGCAGTTCCTAACATCACCGATAACAGCAAAAACAAGACCACTCCAAAACGGAACCACCGCCCAATAAATAAAAACGATGATACTCTGGGCTGAGAATTATTTAGGGAATTAGAAGCGGGGTTTGGGAGTTCCTTATGAAAAGGTTGAGAAAACAGTAATAAATTTTTATTTGCAGCTAGGATTGATGGCTCTCCTATGTGTTTTGAGCCTGAAGTTAGTTGTTGCTTTTTGCTAAACATTGCTTTAACCTCCGTGAATTCTTTCTATGTAGATCTCATACCAAATCGGTGATGAAAGACACCCGGCTGATTTACTAAATCTGGTTAGGAAAGACACCCGACATATTTACTAAATCCGGTGATGAAAGACACCTGGTCGATTTACTAAATCCGGTGATGAAAGACACCTGGCCGATTTACTAAATCCGCTTTAAGCAAAAGTTTAAATTTTGCTGGTAGCAGTCTTATTAAAGCGAACATATCTCACTTATATTTGCTGGTTTTACTAAGTGAAGGAACAGTAATACCAACCTGCTTAAATGCCCAAAGCTCTTCTTCCGAAAATCGCCAAGTGGGTTCTCCAAAATTCGGCTGCAAGGTAGAGCGGAACTTATCAATACTCCCTGCCTTGTTGATGGAGTAACGCAATTCTCCCAGAGCGATTTGCCTTGCTATCGGCAGCTTGACAGTGTGGCTGTAAGGATAAAAATCGTTTGTCGGGTTGGAATAAAGCAAGCTACACTGCTTCTCTTGGAGAGAAACCAATACAGAAAAAGGCACGGCATCTCCCTGCAAATAGGCATCGAACAAGCGATATTGAGTGCTGCCATCTGTTACTTCAGTTACAAACTCTGTCCTGAGAGTCCCTAGACCAACTGGAAGGCAAGCTGAAGGGAAATCAGCGTTCCGAGTCGGCTGGCTAAAAGCTGGGGGAGGGGTAAATAAACTGCTCAACAAATAAACCAAAAAAGCTGTTAGCAAGCCCCAGGTAAATTTCAACATAATTGTCCGTTTTTTCAAGGAAATCATGGTGCAGAACATCTCCGTTTAATTCAAATTCCTTCTTGAGATGGGTTAACAGCCGTTCCATTAATGCGGGTTTCAAAGTGCAAGCGAGGGTCTGCCGTTGTCCCAGTGCTGCCTAGTCCGCCTATGACCTGACCTTGAGAAACACGATCGCCAACTTTGAGTTTCACTGAACCTTCGCGCAGATGAGCATACCGAGTTGTGCGACCGTTGCCGTGTTCAATTTCGATCCAGTTGCCGTAGCCACCGCCGCAGTTCTTTAACCCTTCCTGGCAGTTAGACACCGCTGTCTTGACAACGCCGCCGCCAACAGCTTTTACCGGACTTCCCATTGAGCCGGCAATTCCAATGCCGTTATAGATTTTCCGCACCCCGGAAACCGGACGAGTTCGCATCCCAAAGCGGCTGGTTACAGGCCCATTCGCAGGCTTGATATACTGACTCGTGGATTGACCGCCGCCGGGGGCAGCACTCGCAGAATTAGAGGATTGCGCCGCACTGGAAGTCGGAACGCAAGCAGCATTCGACTGCGCGATCGCCCTACCTCCCTCTCGATAGCGCCTCAAAACATCCTGTCCGTAACTTGAGAGAGTTAAACGACCGAATGTATCGGTTGAAGAGCCGTCAACTTTGGAATAGTCGCCCCCGAAATGCTTTTGAGCTACTCGCTCAATCAGGCGATCGCCACTAAAAAAACTTCCAGTAGTAGGGTCTTTTTCTTGAGAGGTGGCATTCAGCTTAGAAGCGAGACTTTGAGCAAAAACAGCTTCTCGATCGGCAGGCGGAAAAAATTGAAAAAGTTCTGCTTGAGTGGGTTGATAACCGCGTCGCAGTTTGGCTAAAAATTGCGTACCCCCTGGTTTAGATGAAATTGAACTAGCAGCGTACTCGTCGTAGTTTATAAACTGGTACTTGCCCAACGGAACCCCGCAATTATTTCCGCCATCAACGCAAGCATTAACGCCGACATTCTCGTAAGAACCGCTGCTTTCAATACTGGCGATCGCTTCCGACAAAGCGGGAACATTGACTCCTTGAACATTGCCAACTGACACTGGCGCTGGTGCAGTGCTACCCGGAGGGCAAGGAACATTAATATTAGCTGCTGTAGCTACGCCTTTTGTAACAGGAGAAGATACTCCGCCGCGAACTGCCCCAGTTGGTACAGAGGAAGAGCCGCCAGAGGACGATTCCAGCGCCCCAACGAAAATGGGAGAATTAACCCGATAGGTGAAGAAAGGTACTGGGCCAATGAAATAGGGAGAGCAGCCACAAGGCGAACAAAATCGGAAGAATAAAGCCGTATCAACGGTATCCGTTCGCTCGTCCGGTTCCATGACCACTACCTTAAAAGCGCTGCCAAAAGGCAATCTTCCCGTCGGTTCCTTGCCGCCGTTGACACCTTTAAGACAGCCCGATCCGCCCTCGACTTTCTGGTACTTACCGCTAATCCATTGCTTGCCTTCCAGGGAACCCCGAGCGTTCCGACCCGAATTCTCCAGATCGTCTAGTTCGATATAAGCGCAATCATTTTCTTGGCAGTTAACTGAGAATCCCTGAACGTCGGAGCCTGATATCGTCTTAGTTCGCCGTCGCTCGGCGGGACCATAAACCGCATCAATTCTCATTACTAAATTGCCGAATTCTGCTATTGGATTGGGAAAGCTAGACAGAGGTAAAGCATTCAGCCCAGGTACGTCCTTAATTAAGGTCGTTTGCCAATCTGAAAACGCGCCAAGTTGAGCGCTGCTTAAGTTCGGAATCGAAGACATTGAATACTGAGAGAGGTCAATTTCTCCGAGTTTTAAATTACTTAATTGTGGATGGGAAATGAGGAGCTGCTCTAGAGTGCGATCGGCTACATTAATGCCAGCAGCTTTTGTTGCTAGCAGTCCAGCCACCGGCGCAATCTCTGCGACTTTAAATTGACCGAGAAGAGGGATAGCCTGAACTAACTGATTTAACGACTGCTTGGCAACTAAAGTAAATGCGCTTAAAGCTACGCTATCTAAATTCAGACCAGCTTGCTGCGTGACAAAACCAAACGATAGCAATTCTGGTTGCAAAGCTTGGCTGATATCGCCCAACATGATGTACTGGTCAGGAGTTTGTCCTGCTGTCCAACTTCGGCTCAAATCATAGCCAACTGCCTGCTTGTACTCTCCCGCTGAAAGGCTTCCCGATTGACTGATGGGTGGCATTTGAGAAAAAGAAATTTGTGTCCAATCTGGCAAGAGGGCGTTAACTGAAGTAGGATTTCCTTGCCTGTCCATCCCTGGTATTTCTAAAATTTTGGTTGGCATTTCAGTTGTATCAGCAGGGGTTCGTGCCATAGCAAATATTGGTTGCTCAAACAAAATGGAAACTATTAAGACTAGAGAGAATAACCATACTGATAATTGCCAGAATCTTGTTGATAATATTCTTCTCATGTTTGTGCAAAAAACTTTGGTTATTGGTTGAGGATACTGTAGAAAAGTTAAGCAATTAAGTGGGAAAAAGGAACCCACCGAACTTGATGAGGCTGCAATTGCGCTTCTTAAAATAAATAAAGCAGTCAACCGAGGCTTTACATGGAGCAGCCTCGGCGTAAAGCACTGCAGCTCTAAGTCATCGTCGCCGAAATGAGAAGTTTCATACAGGCGATTTGTAGCCTGCAATCTGAAGCACTACAGCTCTAAGTCACCGCCGTCGAAATGAGAAGTAGCTGTTTAATTTTGATAGGAATTAGCGTCATTTGCCCCTCCCTCAAAATAGGGGTTAGGGTTAGCAGCCGTCTCCGTCCACGGAGTATCTGCTAAATTCAAATCGCCTTCAAAAACGTTTTCTCGATAGCCATCAGCAAAGTAGTCTGGAACCCCGTAACCCTCAGTTTGCTGACTGCTATAACCGTTGCTTCGATATCCGTTAAGGGAGGACTCGCACGGGTTACTTTCATAGCCGCTAACAGCATAGCCATCAGCGCTGTAACCGGGTTCATTGCCATAGATATTGTTTGGCTCGTTCATAAATCCTGTAGCTACAAAGTAGTAAGAATCAACAATTCAGCATAGCTAGGGATAACGAGTGGGGGTTTCATCCGATAGTCGTAATTAAACTACCGCCTATCGGCGGATAGGCTACGGCGCCTTACTCTATCTGCAAACAACCAAGACCTACTGCTATTGCACGAAATAAAATATAGCGCTGGCATCGCTCTTAATTTCGCCCGCCTTCCATCCAGCAAGGTGGGTAAAAATTACTCAGAAATATAGAGGCGCGTATCTCTGCCGAATTGTTTGCCCAACAGACGGCGCAAATCCCTGTAACTGAATTCGCTACGCGATTTTTCTGACCTTCATTTGTCACATAATTATCCTTCAAAAAGATATGACTCAGCTAAATCTGTTAACGCCCGAATTACTTGAAGAAATTACCACTCATCCTGTAAAACCTCAGTCCGGCATTTTGGAAAAGCTGAAGCTATTAGCCCAGATAGGTATGCACCGCGACTTAATAGCCGTGCTACTGGAATTGACCGGAATTCCCCTTCCCCTTTTACGTTACTATGCAGGCCCATTAGTTTTACACAAAACCCCCTGGTCAGAAAGCATACCTGACTGGTTGAAAACGGCTTGCTTATCCGATAGGCTCGATTTGATTGTAGAGGAGTACAGCAACAGAAGTGTAGGGAATTACTGCACTTCCACAGAAGTCGTGGCTTATATGATGGGAGCTACATTTGAAGCTCCTCTGCACCACAGTTATTACAACGTCTATATGTGGGCAGCACAAGACACATTGACAAGACATAATCGGCTACCACATGGTTACAACTTGTCCGAATTAGCTGAATTCTCAGCGGTGAACTTTGACAGCATCCAAAATGATTATCACCATCTAGCTAGAGCAATTAGGAAAAGCGTTGTCCGCCATGCAGCATCCCAAGGCTGGGGCAAACGTAAATTGTCCCAAGATAAAAGCGCTGATGCAGATTTACCGACCGAAATGGTAACAGCTAAGTCACCAAAAGATAAGTCAAAAGTTGAAGGGCAATTGACTTTATTTTAACACGGAAAAAAAGGCAATCTTCGCCAATTATAGCCCGAATAGCAGCCAAATTAAAATGAAAGATACTTCATCGCTTGCAGAAATGCTATATGAGCGAATCCGAGAAGCTCCACCTTATTCCTGGTTTCCGTCTCCCCCAGAGCTAATTGAGCTTATGATTGAAGAAGCTCAATTTGTTTCAGGAATGTACGCCTTAGAACCAACAGCAGGAGACGGCTTATTAGCGGAGGCTATGGTTAGAGCGGGTGCAATTGTTGATGTAATTGAGATAAATCCCCTGCTACAACAACTCCTGTTCCAAAAAGGGTTCAATCTAGTTGGAAGTGACTTTTTAACAACTGAACCGCAGAGGCGATATAGCAGAATTTTGGCAAATCCGCCATTTTCAACGCCCCACATCAAAGGAGTTGATTTAGATATCATACAACGTGCTCATAACCTTTTTCTAGCCAATTCTGGACGGCTGGTAAGTGTTGTTAGCAATTCCATGAATGTCCGAGCCGATCCGCGATCGCAAGCATTTCGAGCCTTTCTTAAGCGCACGTCAGCCAAGTTAATCGAACTTCCCTTAGAAATCTTTTGGGGGAGCGGTCGCCCGGTTACTGTTGAGAGCTACCTAGTCGTAATAGACAAAAAGTAGACGATTGCTTCCCCACTATACCGTTTTATTAGTGGGGACAGCACAACTTACCTTTCAACAAATTACTATTAGTATTTTTCAAAATAAATATTGAGAATGTAACTGAGACTTCAATACCGAATATCTGCCCCAATATCTCTGCTAGTTCTATCAATTTTACGACTAAAACTATTACATTAAAACCCCTCTACTCCCATGAATAATTCCCCAGACTTCGCCCCAAATCCTATTGTGGAATACGAGCTGATTACAAACTTTTCCAGACTAAATGATGTTCTCTCGCCTTTAATAAAAGCTCGTGTTATAGCCATAGACACAGAAACCACCGGGCTAGATCCACTTACGGAACGCATCCGACTTATCCAAATAGCTGTCCCCCACCGCCCAGTGATAATTGTCGATCTAGCTGCTTTTGCCGATCGCGAATTATCGCCTTTAAAAGCACTTCTAAACAGCAGTGCGCTCAAAATATTTCAAAATGGTAAGTTCGACTGGCAGGTACTAGAAATAGCTGGACTTAGACCGTCTGGCCCATTTTTTGATGTCATGCTAGCGAGCCAGGTGTTGCAATCTGGACTCAAAAAAAACCACGATCTACAATCCCTCGCTCTTGAATTTTTAGGAATCAAACTTGACAAGAGCCTACAGTCGAGCAATTTCGGAGGTAAGCTATCAGCTTCTCAGTTAGAATACGCCGCTTTAGATGCTGCTGTCCTGCTGAAACTTAGAGCGCGACTCATCTCAAAACTTCGGAGTGCTGGGTTACTAGAAACCGCCCAAATTGAATTTGAAGCGATGCCTGCTGTAGCCCAAATGGAACTAAATGGAATGTTACTGGATGCAGAACAATGGCATTTGGTGGGGGAGGAACTGAAAGCTCAAAAACAGACTACGCTGGTGGAATTAGTAAAAGCCGGTCTCAAACCAGCCCCTAGCGCACAACTTTCCCTGTTTCCCGAGATGGTAGAAACTATAAATCCCCGCTCGTCTGTACAAGTTTTAAGCGCTCTCCATGCTCTCAACATTCCAATTAAGTCAACAAGCAAGAGCGAACTTATTCCTATAGCTCGCCAATATCCGGTTATCCAATTGTTACTGAATTATCGAAAATTAGCATCTTTGTGCTCAAATTTCGCTGAGGCATTACCGAAACATATTCACCAAATTACGGGGAGAATTCATCCCAGTTATCGGCAATGTGGTGCGCGTTCGGGACGCTTTAGTTGTAAGCAGCCAAACCTGCAAAATGTTCCCCGAAATTGTACGGTAAAGGGAATGCGTGCCTGCTTTATTGCTCCTCCCGGATATCAAATTATTAAAGCAGATTACAGCCAAATCGAGCTAAGGATTGTCGCTGAAATATGTGGCGATGCAAAAATGTTAGATGCCTATGTTAAAGGTGAAGATTTGCATACTTTAACGGCTTCTTTGATTACGGGAAAACTATTAGAGGAGGTAACGGCAGAGGATAGACGGATTGCTAAATCAGTTAATTTCGGATTAATTTATGGCATGGGTGCTGCTAAACTTCAAGCTTATGCTGAAGAAAAGTACGATGTTCTTTTAACTTTGGAGGAAGCTAAAGAGTTTAGAAAACGATTTTTCCAAGCTTATTCGGGAGTCAGAAGATGGCACGACAACATCAGGAGGACTGTGTACGTCAAAGATATCAAGCAAATTCGTACAATTGGGGGACGCAGAAGACGGTGGGCAAAGAAACCCAGGCTTTCAGAATTGCTAAATCACCCCGTTCAGGGAACTTCGGCTGATATGTTGAAAGTCGCGATCGCTCGTCTGTTTAAGCTCTTACCCAAGAGTGGAGCAAAGTTGATTGGTGTGGTACATGATGAGATTTTGTTAGAGTGTCCCAAGGCAACTTTAAAAAGAACCACTTGCCTTCTAAAAAAAGTGATGGTGGAAGCTGGGGAATTGTATTTGCAGCAAGTTCCAGTTGAAGTGGAAGTGAAAGTTTCTTCTTCTTGGGGTTGACAAGTGAGTTAGAAACCGATTTGCTTGAACAAACTCGGTTTCTTTTAACCTTAGTTAGCGGATTCCTAATTTATTTTTTGGAACGACCGAATATTAGATCCCACATTCCGCAGATGTGGGTCGGATTTTTTTATCAGTTGTGAAAACTTGGAAGCCAAACAATTTTGGGCTGAA